>JAUVKE010000145.1 GCA_030592105.1 Desulfobacteraceae bacterium | reverse complement strand
CCAAGGAGCATCTGGAAAAAAATGGGTGCTAATAAAATGTTATGTACCACTGTATCCACAAAATACGGTGGTATGGGAGGTGATTTTCTTCATGCCGTTATTATGAGCGAAGAACTTGCAAAGACCAATCACAACGGGGCAGGGCCTTCACTGCACAGTGATATGGTTGTCCCATATATTGATTCTTTTGCGTCAGAGGAAAATAAAGAAAAATATCTTCCAGGGTGCGTATCAGGAGATATAATAACTGCATTTGGTTTGTCGGAACCTGATGCAGGTAGTGATGTCGCTTCCCTCTCTACATCAGCGGTGGAAAGAGGAGATGAAGTAATAATAAATGGTGCAAAAATATTTACATCCAATGGAATCAATTGCGATTTACTGGTATTAGTTGCCCGTGATCCTGAGATCAGGAGCCCTTATGAATCTATGTCGGTCTATCTTGTAGAGGCAGGAACTCCCGGTTTTAAAAAAGGAAAAAAATTAAATAAAATGGGCTGGTACTCCCAGGATACCGCTGAAATTTTTTTTTCCGATTGTCGTATTTCTGTAAAAAACCGGCTTGGTAAAAAAGGGAGCGGGTGGAATCTTATCATGGATAAGCTGCAGCAGGAACGTCTTCTTACAGCTCTTTGGGCACAGGCTTCTGCTGAACATATACTGGCAGGGACAATTGAATATTACAAAAAGAAAGGGATTTCGGACGGATATGTTGTAAAATCACAGACCAGCCAGTTTTCAATTGTTGAGATGACCACTGATGCTAAAATTGGCAGAATCTTTCTAGATAAGCTTATTCGTGATCATATGGCAGGAGAAAATGTGATTGTTGAAACATCAATGGCAAAATTCTGGATTACGGAGATGGTAAGGCGGGTTGCTGACGGATGTCTTAATCTTTATGGTGCTTCAGGTATAGCGGAAGCATGCCCCAATGCAAGGGCATGGCGCGATGTTCGCTGTATGTCTATTTGGGGTGGAACAAACGAGATCCAGCGGTTAATTGTTGGTAAGTTTATGGGAATATAAATATATAGAAAGATAATCATGATTTTAAAAAATCTTAGCAGTTTAAGTATTTTACTGGGCATGAAATGTAACTGTAAATGTCCGCACTGTTTCTATTTTCCAAGAGATGATAATTATAAGCCACTCGACCCGGGGCTTTTGGGTGAAGCACTGCTCAGCATCTCCGGGATGCACAATATCAGAAGTATAAATTTTGCCGGTGGGGAGCCTTTTTATTATTTTGATACAATGCTGGAATGTATTGATCAATTGAAAAAAAACGGTATACATATGTTTTCGTTGTCCACTAATGCCGGATGGGCTTCTAATGTTGACAAAGCTCGCGAAAAGCTGCGGATTCTTTTAAAACTCGGGTTGGGCAGTATGTGGGTCAGTGCGGATGGATTTCATCAACAAACAGTACCTCTGGATAATGTGATGAACATAATAACTGCCGGTAATATTGAAGTGCAGGCAGGCGCCAGATTTTCAGTTAATGTAGTTTCAACATATCTTGGTTATTTCTCTTATGACTGTGGTGTTAATCGTCAAACAAATTTAATTCGCAAAAAGGTATGGGACGCCAATGTATATGCCATTGAGACTTTTGTCAGTCCGCATGGAAGAGGAGCATTTCTTATTCCCGACGAGTTGCAGGTAAATAAAAAACTTGATCGCAAATGCTGGGAGGTGAAACTCGGTATGCTTGATCCTGAATGTCCCTCCATGGTTTCAATCGATCCTGCTGGTTATGTTGATGGGTGTTTTGGGGTATCCCTGGGAAATCTTTATGATAATAGTTTAAGAGAGATCTTTTACCGTTATTTCCATGATCCAGGTCAGATAGTTAAAATACTCAGGGAAAAAGGTCCTCTTGGTCTGAAAAATCTTGCTGTTGCCAGAGGCTTTGTGCCCCAGGATAGTTATTTTGATGAATGTCAACTTTGTCATAAAACAAGGAATTTTCTCAAAGAAAAGTGTAATGATGAGTTTGGTGAACTTTTACAGCCTGTATCTTGTTATCCACCTGTGTTGGATACAAAAAAACATCCTTTCGAAGAATGGAACCTTAGAGGTTCAGATATAAAACTGGAAAATCTATAGATTCTAACTGGACACTACTGAAAATTTATGGACCAATGGATTAAAAATGAATAATCTATAAATTATCAGGATCCACGGGAAAAGTTTTATAAAGGTCACTTCTACGAATTGAATATTTTTTTTATATCTTGTAAGGGAAATTGACAGATTATTCTTTTGCTTTTAATTTAGCAGAAAGGTTTGTCAAATAAATTAGTGTTATGTCAGATGGTTAGCATATAAAAAACGGCAATGTTATTTTGGCATTTTTTTGCGCTATCATTAATTATCTGAAAATTTATAGGCGGGGTGATATTTTATAAAAAATACTCGGATCTTTTCGCCGGGTTAAAAAAATGGTTTTACAATTACAAAAATCTCGAGGCTGCTGTTTATGAACTAAATCTGGAACCTGGGAAGGATGGGTCATATAAATAAGGAGGTAGTAGAATGCTGGTAAAACATTGGATGAATACTTTAGTCTTTTCAATTGATGCAGATGCATCTCTCCAAAAGGCGATTAATCTTCAAAAAGAATGCAAGGTTAATACACTCCCTGTGATGGACAATCAAAAATTAGTCGGTATTATTACAGACAGAGATATAAAAAGGGCTTCAGTTTCCGATAAAATGCCCCTCGATATTAATGAGGCGATATCTTTGGCTTCGGAAATTAAGGTAAGGGATGTCATGACACCGCACCCTGTAACCATTCCATACGAATATACCATGCAGGAGGCGGCGGAAATTCTTTTGAACAACAAAATATCCGGTGCACCTGTTATGGATAATGATGGAAAAATGATCGGCATTATTAATCGGAGTGATGCATTGAAGGTCTTGATATCCTTAACTGGAAGTGACAAAAAAGGTTATTTGTTTGCGTTTAGTGTTGAGGATCAAGCCGGGAATATTGGAAAAATTGTTAAAATAATGCGTGACTTTGGCTGCAGGATTGCGAGTATACTCGGTTCTTATGAAAAAGCGCCCTTAAATCACAGGAATGTGTATATTCGAGTATATGATTTGGAATCAGAAAAGTATACAGAATTACTCCAAAAATTAAAAGAGACTCTTAGGGTTCGTTATGTGGTTGATTTTATAACTAATAAAAGAGAGATCTTTGAGGAGTGAGTAATACTCAAACAAAAATTATAATTTTTCGTTCAGGCATTTAAGCATGAAAACTCAATATATACATGCCAGCTTCTTCTAAGTAACAAAATGTTTTTTGTTGGCACGGAACTATCTGAAATCCCATGTAAATCTGCTGTAAATGTGTCAAAATGGCGGACAGGTTTATGATCCCTATAGTGCTTTGCCGACCTATTTCACATCACCTTTGTTTGCTGATATGGTACTATCTTTTCAGTCGGTGGTAAACGTTATTTTTAAAATAGAGGCCGGGAGCCTGGCTGTTTCGCTTCTAAGTAACAAAATGTTATTCTTAAAATAGAGGCCGGGAGTCCGGTTGTTTCGCTGAATAGTTACAGATGTTTTATAAAAAAGGAGTGATTATATGAATAAGATTGACCATATCCTGGTGCCGCTGGATGGCTCAGAACTTTCCGAAAAAGCTTTGGTTGCCGCGTATACCATCGCGGGGATGGGTAACGCTGAAATAACCCTGCTGAGAGTATTACATCCGGTTGAAGAAATTATAAAAATTGATGAACACCATGCCATTTATGTAGATCAACAGATCGATGCTAGAACCAAGCGCGCAAATGACTATTTAAAAAAAATCCGCAACCGTGCTGAAAAATCATTTACGATTAATGTGGTTGTTGAAATGGGGGATGCAGCGGAGACCATAATAAATTTTGCGAGTAAAAATTCTATAGATTTGATTGTAATGTCTACTCATGGTCGTTCCGGTATGAAACGATGGGTTTACGGCAGTGTAGCTGGAAAAATTTTAAGCAACGCTTATAATCCTGTTCTTTTAATTAGGTCATATCCGGGGAAAAAAGGTGGATCCCAGGCCATGGCGAGCGTAACAAAGAATGAAAGATAGTTTTATTTCTTTATATGACCTGGTCGGATTGATTGTGCATAAAATTTGATCGACAGGCTGATCTTCTTATTATTTTTTGCCGTCAAATACATATTTTTTTGAATATCCTCTTGGAGTAATCATATAGTCGCTATAAACTGTTGAGGCTTTATTTCCTATGAATACTGTTGTCTGCATGTTTACATATGCAGAATGAAGATTTTCAAGGGTTGTAATCTTAACATCCTGGTTTTTCCGCATGGCACCGGTTACTATACCAACGGGCGTATTTTTATCTCTATATTTCAGGATAATCTCTTGAGCTTTTTCAAGATGCTGATTCCTTTTTTTGCTTTTGGGATTATATATAACTATCACAAAATCAGCTTTTGCCGCTGCTTCAATACGCTGCTCAATTAACTCCCAGGGGGTCAGCAGATCGCTTAAGCTTACAGCTGCAAAATCATGGGACAAAGGTGCTCCCAAGAGAGCAGCGCCTGAGCACAGGGCTGGTATACCCGGCACGATTTCAACAGTAAGATGAAATTTACTTGCTGGCTCATGGTTTGACAGGGCAGGGGAGGTGACCGTAATTTTTTTTGTTTGACAGACTTCCAGGACAAGAGCGGCCATAGCGTAAATTCCAGGGTCCCCGCTCGAAATTATAGCACATGGTTTTCCTTGAAGAGCAATATCAATTGCTGCTGTGACCCTTTCAACTTCTTTTGTCATAGGTGTGCTGATAATATTTTTATTCTTTATCAAAGGGTGTATCAGATCTGTATAAGTAGTATACCCGGCAATGGTATCAACCATTTCAAGAACTTTATATGCCCTTCTTGACAGATGATCCAGGCTGCCCGGTCCGATGCCTACTACATAGAGTCTATTTTGGCTATGGCCACAGTTACGTTCCTTGTCGATTGCTTGGGCACTATCAGTTCCCCCTGTTTTGCTGCCAGAATTGCTGCTGCTTCGCATACGCTCTTTACTCCTATATGTTTTTCCACCATAGCAGATGGCGTTTTAATATTTTTTACACTGTTTAATTCTTTTTTGCCAAAAAATTTTAATGGAAGTTCAAGTTCTTTTGCAAGAGCTATCAGTCCTGATTCATCCTTTTTTAAATCTATACTTGCAATCCACATTAGGCTTCCTGCTGCCAGGGAAAAGCGATTTAACACATCGTCAAGGTGTAGCCTTATTTCTTCCATGGGTGTATTACGATTGCATCCGATGCCGGCAACTAAAATTTTGGGTCGCAATACCAGAATATCAGGCAAAAGATCAGCCTTTAGATAATTAATATAAATGCCGGGAGTATCTTTATTGAACCGTTTTTCTTTAGAATCTGAAAAATGAATAAAATCAGTTATGGTTTCAGACTTGTGCAAAAAGCCAGATGGATCATAAATATTTATTTTTTGGTCAGTTAAAATGGCCATATTGATGTTTTTAATTGCCGCCGGATTTTCAATAAAAAGGCCTTTTTTTTGAGCCCAAACATCAATGGCCGGAAGATCGTTTGCATCTGTGGCAGTAGTTATTACAGGATCTGCCCCGATTAACAGAGCAACTTTTTTTGCAAGATCATTCGCACCGCCAATATGGCCGGCAAGAAGACTTACAGCATGACGTCCCGTTTCATCTGCCACTACAACCGCCGGATCACTGATTTTACTTTTGATCAATGGCGCTATCACGCGGACTACAATACCGGTAGACATGATAAAGATATGCCCGTGATATTTATTAAAGCAGTTTTGTAATGCATCGGACAGCTTGCTGAATCTCAAAGCAGAGGCACCAGGCTTTTTTAAATTAGAGGAAAAGTGCAGGTCTGCATTCTGCAGTCCTTTGGCTAATTTTGCGGCAAGGTCAGCGCCTTTTGGTGTTAAAGCCCATATTGCCAGTTCGTTTTTTTTAGCCGGCTTTGTCATTTTCGATATCCATGGGAAAAATTCTTATCGTAAAGCTTTGATTTTGCTTCTATTTGATTTAGTTCGAGAACTTTTCCAACAATGAGAAGAGCATGGTTGCTGATTTTATTTTTCCTGACTGTATCAGCCAGTTCATTCAGATGTGTGTATATAATTTTTTCTTCGGGCTGGCTTACCCTGAATGCTATTGCGCAGACTGCATCTGCCCCATAAGCTTTTTTCAGTATCTTTTCCACATCATCAACAAGTGACATACTCAGATAAATCGCCATGGAGCTTTGATGGCTTGCAAGCAATTCCAGCTTTTCGGTTTCCGGCACAGGCGTTCGACCGGCCATTCGGGTTAAAATCAGGGTCTGGGAGATTTCAGGAAGAGTATATTCAATTCCCATGGACGCTGCCGCAGCAAAAGCAGCGGTTACTCCGGGGATAACCGTATATGGTATCGTTTTTTTTTTTAATTCTGCCATCTGTTCAAAAATAGCACCATACAGACTTGGATCGCCTGTATGAAGACGCACAATTTTTTGACCTTTTTTATAAGCATTTTCCATTGCTGTAATTATCTCTTCAAGATGCATAGAAGCACTGTTTGATTTTGTTGTTTCAGGTTTTGTCCACTTTAAT
>JAUVKE010000183.1 GCA_030592105.1 Desulfobacteraceae bacterium | reverse complement strand
TGAGTTTTTCTCAGAAAAAAGATGGCTGAGACAATAAGGGGTCAAGCCTACCTTTTGCTCATATTGTTAATTAGCCAAGATTCAAGGGGACATAGAAGCTTAGGATCGGAAATGAAATTACTTGAACGAAATTGTTTGTCTTTTGGTCCATCTACTGCGTTACATCAAAGGCCGAATACATCAAATATTCAACCTTGAATGCGCCTTGTATATGAACCAAAATCTTTCACAATTTTTGTTCAATTTATATAATTTCCGATCCTTAAGAATAAAGATATCCTGCTCGGTGGCCATTTTAAACTTGACGCATAACCGGAATTTTTCTATCCTCACCCTGAGGAAATTTTTAACGTGATTGAACAGAAAAAATTAACCGCACAGGTCTAAAAAATGAACCCAAATTTTTTAAAAGCAAGCTCTTTAGAAGATATTATAAGATATTTTGACAGCCAGAAACCTCTTACCCCGGAAAATAAGGATGAATGGGACGCGTTTTATACTGAAACGGACCGGGTGGAGATCGAAAGAATCATCGTGGAGTTTCTGCACAGCTCAAGGGGGCATAAACTCCTCTTCGGGGGGCATTCCGGAAACGGCAAATCCACGGAAATTAACAGGCTGGTCAATGACAGCCGTATTAACGATAAATTTTTTATTGTCAAATTCGATGTCAAGGAGATCTTGAACATCAATGATATCGAAATAGTAGAGCTTTTTTTGGTTGTCTGCCTCAAGCTGCTGGAATTTGCAGATCAAAATAAAATTAAGATCGAAAGCTATCTTGAAAAAGAATTTAAAAAACTTGAAGGTTTTTTTCAGGGCACTCTTAAAATCGAATCACAATCGAGTTCCTTGATACAGACCAGCATGGGGGTTGAAGGAAAAATTTCCGCAAAGCAGGATTCCCCCTTGTCCGCCTGGCTGCCGCCTTTTATGCCAAGATGTTCGGCCAGTATGAATCCCGCAAAATCGTAAGAGAGACGTACAGGCCGAGGTTAGGTGAACTTTTTGATCTGATCAATGCTCTTTTGATCAACATTAATACCTCGGGCCAGCAGAAAGATTCTCTTATTATAATTGACGGTCTGGACAGGATCCCTTTTAAACAGGCCAAAAGACTTTTTGTAGAAGACGGCCAGAATCTTGCCATGATCAGGGAAGCATCCATCTTGATGACGGTCGCGATTTCCATTATCCACTCTCCGGATTCAGCACTGCTTGAAAATATTATCGGCCCGATCAAGACCCTTAAGAATATACGCCTGAAAGCAAAAGACGGAAGTCAGGACAGTATCACTGATAAAAACCGCGAGATAATAAAAAGAGTTGTCTGCACCAGGCTTAAAAATAATAATGAGAACGGCGGGCTGATCACACCAGAAGCCCTGGAGCTTGCCGTGAATTATTCCGGAGGGGTTTTTCGAACCATAATCGATCTGGTGGCCTCGGCGGCAATAAATTCCAAGGTGCTTGGCGGCACAAAAATTGCTGAAAAGGATATGAATGATGCTCTTAATGAAGCCAGGATAAAGAAAAAAAGGCCGTTAAACCGTACGCACTGGGAGATCCTCATGGAGATTCATGAAAACAACGAGTTTTTGACTGAAATGGATGAAGCGAGGCTGTAGCTTCTGCACGGGTTGTTCGCCCTTGAATACATAAACGGAGAGGAATGGTACGAGGTCAATCCCCTTTTGATAGAGAATGTAAAAGAGTACCGGCAAAAATATAAAAAGCCGGTGGAAATATAAAAAAACCGAATCATGAAAATACTTCGTGAAAAAGATGAACTGCAATTTCCCAGGCTTTTTGCAAATATCCGCTACAGGGAAAACCAGGGGCTCCTTATTTTCCTTGCCTGTACAAGTTCGGACGTGGAAAGTTTTCTCATAAAAAGGATCAAAGATGAATTCCATGATCAATACAGGATTTTGACCATACCTGTTCAAAGCAGTGATTATTCCCCACTGAATCGTGCGGATTTTCTCCAGCCGAATGAAAAGGCTCTTTATATTTTCAATCACCTGAAAATTATACTGATGCCATTGACAAGCTTTTAAGTTCCCTTAACATGAATCGGGATATAATTCCGGAAAAAAGATTGAAGTACATCTTTATCTGCCCTGCGGAAATAGAAGATCAAATCGCTCTAAAGGCAGCCGACTTTTATCATTTTAAAACTTTTTCCGCATCTTTTACAGATGATGCCGGGTTCCACAGAAAAATCGCCGATTTTGAAAAGGGAGGCCAGGAGGAAAAGGATAGGATCGAATTTCTGGAAGCACGTTTAAAGGAGGCTGAAAAAGAGGAAGATATGGGATCGATCCATTTTCAGCTTGGCGAAACCTGCTACAAGATTTCAGATAATGAAAAGGCCTTGTACCACTGGCAGAATGCGAAATTTTTTTATGAGAAATTAAAAGACCAAAGAAACCTGGCCTCAGCCTTAGGCAACATCTGCGTTGTCTATAAGGCTATGGGGGACCTGGAATCTGCCTTGAAATACCACAGCCAGGCAAAAGCAATCTTTGAAAAGATTGGGATGACCAACCAGGCTGAAAGATTAGGGAAATTGATTAAAGAAGCGATATGCCCCGCAAATCCCACTGGCCAGGGGGCATATGAAAATGGATCAAAAAGCTGATCTTGTCAATCCTGACCTGATACGGTATGGCAGGGATTTTATTAATCTTCTATGTAATATTAGGGACGTTCGTTAATTTATAAATTTCTAATTTTTGCTCAGCACACTTGAATGAGATATTAAAACTCAACTTATAATTTAACGTACGTCTCCTGTTTCCCCCTCCCAAAAAAAATTTACAATAAAGGGCTTGATATTGCAAGACAAGCTCTTGCAAGTGGAAAGGATTATGAAAAGATGGGAAATTAAGAGGGAATGCAGAGCTGTTAAACAGGAAGACCCTTGAAAAATATACTTTTAATTTTTATAAAATTTTGATAATTACCAAAGATCTTTTTTCAGCATCTTTTTAATATAAGCGAAAAATCTAACCGTGCATCAATGCCATTTAATATAATAAAAAAAGGGGTTTACATGAAAACAAATTTTTTTTTAACAGGGTTATTCATCCTATTAACATGTTTTGTAAACAATGCAATTGCTGGGAACAGAGCAGGTGCCTTTATAATCTCACCCATGATAGGGGGATACCTTTTTGAGGGTGATCAGAACTTGGAGCATAAGGCTGTATACGGTCTTGGACTGGGTTATAATATAGATGAAAACTGGGGGCTGGAAGGGATGCTCAATTTCATAGATACTGAATTCGAAAAAGACGCCGGTGATGTGGATGTATATATGTACCGCTTTGATGCTCTTTACCATTTTATGCCTGATAAAAAATTTGTTCCTTATATAGCCACAGGCATAGGTGCTATGACATTTGATCCCAAAAGGGATAGCAATGATACCGACTTTTTAGTTGACTATGGTGCTGGTATTAAATGTTTTGTTAATAACTTCACAGCATTACGTGCAGATGTGCGCCACATTATTTCCTTTGATGAAACCTATAATAATTTGGCCTATACCGTTGGTCTCACCTTTTTATTAGGCGGTGAAAAAAAAGCCCTGACACCTGAATATAAAGACAGCGATGGTGATGGCGTTTATGACCATTTGGATCAATGCCCGAATACACCCCAGGGTGTTACTGTAGATGATGCAGGCTGCCCCTTGGACAGCGACGGTGATGGAGTTTTTGATTATCTTGACAAATGCCCCGATACCCCCAAAGAAGCAACTGTTGATCTTGCGGGCTGCCCCTTAGACAGTGATGGTGACGGAGTTTTTGATTACAAAGACAGTTGTTCCGGCACACCTAAGGGAGCTCCGGTTAACAAGCAAGGATGCTGGATATTGAAAGGAGTTCAGTTTGATACTAATAAATCTGTTATAAAGCCTGTATACAAAGACTTGTTAAAACAGCAGGCAAAAATTTTTTCTGACAATCAGTATATAAAAGTGGATGTTCAAGGATTTACTGATGATGTTGGCGCAGAAAGCTATAATAAAAAGTTATCATTAAAAAGAGCCGAGGCTGTAGTTGATTATCTAATGAGTCTTGGCATTGATGCAAGCAGAATGAAGGCTGTTGGTTATGGAGAAAAAAATCCTGTTGCACCAAATGATACTGCCGAAGGAAGATCCCAAAACCGCAGGATAGAATTTAAAGTCCTGCATTAAGCTTGCACGCTATCTGTTTTAGTAAAATTAACCTGTTTATTGCCGGTCGCTTAGCGACCGGCAATTTTGCTGAGGATTCCATAGTGCGCTTATCCATATTTATAACTGTAGCATTTAAGTTTTAAAAATATTATAATTTAAGTACAATTTTTTAAAAGATTAAATTGATACAACAATTAAAGATATTTATAATTATATGGGAACGGAGAAATAAGTAATGGAAAATATAATTTTGAAATTACAGGAATTTATAGCATTTTATGGTTTAAAGGTCATCGGCGCAATCGTAATTTTTATTGTGGGACGCTGGATTGCAAAAATAATTAAAAATATAGTACATAAAATAATGGCAAAAAGAGATTTTGAAGGCAACTTGATTTCTTTTGCCTGCAATATAACTTACGTTGCATTGATTGATTTTGTAGTCATAGCGGCTCTTGCTCAGCTCGGAATAAAAACGACTTCACTTATAGCCGCTATAGGAGCTGCCGGTCTGGCTGTTGCCCTGGCGCTGCAAGGTTCCTTGTCCAATTTTGCAGCCGGTTTTCTTATTATAATCTTCAAACCATTTATAAAAGGCGATTTTATTGAAGGAGCCGGGACCTCTGGTTCTGTTGAAGAAGTTCAAATATTTACAACCATTCTGATTACACCGGACAATAAAAAAATAATTATTCCAAACAACAAGTTATTGGGAGACAATATTGTCAATTTTTGCGCTCTTGGCACCAGGCGCGCCGAGCTTGTTATTGGTGTAAGTTATAGTGATGATATTGATAAAGTACGAAGTGTTTTGCAGGAAATAGCAGACAGTGACAGCCGTATTCTAAAAGAGCCCGGCACTGTGATTTTTGTCAAAGAGCTGGCCGACAGCAGTGTCAATTTCATACTGCGTGTATGGGTCGGCAAAGATGATTACTGGAACGTGTATTTCGATACAATGGAAAATGTGAAAAAGCGTTTTGATGCAGAGAATATATGCATTCCCTTCCCGCAACGAGATGTGCATATGTTTGAAAACAGATAAGGTCTGATATTAAAAGCTAAAATTATATTTTGTAAAAGAATAGGATGTGGATAATATGCGATGGAAAATATTTTTGATTATTTTTTTGTTTGGGCTGAGCAGCACCTGCCAGGCTGATACGGTATTATTTAAAAATGGTGATCGTATCACCGGCAAGCTTATAAGTATTATTAAAGAAAAAATATCCTTTAAGTCTGATATTGCCGGTGAGGTGGTTGTTAATTTATCAG
>JAUVKE010000132.1 GCA_030592105.1 Desulfobacteraceae bacterium | reverse complement strand
GTTGCAAATTTATTAGGCGGCGTTCTGTTTAAATATTATTTCATGCCTCATCTTCATTGGGGTTTCTGTCTTATTTTTTTTATATGCATAGGGCTTACAGGTCAGGTTGGAGATTTATTTGAATCATTATTTAAAAGAGTGTCAGGTGTTAAAGACTCAGGAAATATACTTCCGGGGCATGGGGGTATGCTTGATCGTATTGATGCCCTTCTTTTTGCATCTCCTGTGGCATATTTATTTATTAAATATATATTTTAAAAAAAACGTAACATAAGTAAAAAGTTACAAACAACTTAAGACTTTCAGGTTAATTTTAGAATAAGTTCTAAAACGTCTGGCTCTTATACCGGTAAAATAATAATGAAAAGGCTATCTATTCTCGGCTCAACTGGTTCTATCGGACAAAATGTTTTAAATATTGTTAGGATGTTTCCAGACAGATTTTCGGTTAAGGCCATATCTGCAAAAAAAAATATCAATCTTCTTGCATTACAAATTAAAGAATTTCGCCCTGAAATAGCTGTTGTTTATGATAAATCAGCAGCTGATAAATTAAGAATGACAGCAGGCCGGAAAACTGAAATCCTCTATGGCGAAAAGGGCTATCTTACAGCTGCGGCATGGAAATCTGCTGATATGCTGATCTCTTCCATGGTAGGAGGGGCCGGACTTGTTCCAACCCTGGCAGCTATAGATGCAGGGAAAACTGTAGCTTTGGCAAATAAGGAGACTCTTGTTATGGCTGGTGAAACAGTTATGAAAAGAGCAGCCGAAAAGTGTGTAAGTATATTGCCTATAGATAGTGAGCACAGCGCAATTTTTCAATGCCTCCATGGAAACAGCATTAAAGATCTCCATAAAATATTACTTACCGGTTCAGGAGGGCCTTTCCTTTGTAAAGCAGATAATGAATTTGATAAGATTAAACCTGAAGATGCTCTTAACCATCCCACCTGGGATATGGGTGATAAAATAAGTGTCGATTCTGCTACTCTTATGAATAAAGGCCTGGAAGTAATAGAGGCAAAACATCTGTTCGGAGTCTCTCTTGATATGATTGAAGTTCTTATTCATCCTCAGAGTATTATTCATTCGATGATATCATTTAAAGATGGATCTGTAATGGCGCAGATGGGTATACCGGATATGAAAGGGGCTATCGCTTATGCTATGTCTTATCCTGAACGGCTTCCGTTAAATTTACCGGTTCCGGACTTTACAAGTTTAGGCGCTTTAACTTTTGAAAAACCGGATATTGAAAAATTTCCATGTTTAGAGCTTGCTTTTTCGGCTTGTAAAACCGGTGGCACACTCCCGTGTGTTCTTAACGGGGCAAATGAAGTGACTGTTCATGCTTTTTTGAATCAAGGTTTATCGTTTAATCAGATTCCTATTATAATAAAAGATACAATGGAGAAGCATTGTGTGGTAAAAGATCCTGAGCTTGTGGATATTATGAAAGCAGATAAATGGGCAAGAGCTTATACTGAAGAGACTGTGAATAGAGTATTACTGGCATATCAGCTTACTCCGGAGCAAATATAATGAGTGAAAGTATAGCAGCATTTATAATAGTTTTAGGTGTATTAATTTTTTTCCATGAATTCGGACATTTTTTGCTGGCCAGGTTGATGGGAGTCGGGGTTCTTAAATTTTCACTGGGGTTTGGACCTAAAATTATTAGCAAAAAAATCGGCTTTACGGAATATTGTATTTCTCTCTTACCCCTTGGCGGCTTTGTAAAAATGGTTGGTGAAACACCTGATGCAGAAATAGATTCTGATCAGATTTCCATGTCATTCTCTCACAAGCATGTTGTAAAAAGGCTGGCAATTGTTGCTGCCGGGCCAGTTTTTAATTTTTTTCTTGCCATATTTATTTTTTGGGGATTATTTCAATTTTACGGGAAACTGATTGTAACGCCGGTAGTCGGCTCAGTTCAGGATGGTTCGCCTGCTTTTATGGCGGGCATTAAAAAAGGTGACACAATAACTCAGATCAATGGTATACAGGTTGCTTCATGGGATAAGATGGGGGCAATTATTTCAGGGAGCAATGGCGAAAACCTGAAGATATCCTTTATTCGTAATGGCTCCGATTATATTATTGATCTCCTCCCTGAAGAGAAGATTGTTAAAAATCTTTTTGGTGAAGATGTAAAACGGTATATAATTGGAATTTCATCAAGCGGCAGCTTTTTTTCAAAAAAATTAAATATTGTACAGGCATTTTCAGAGAGTGTTTATCAGGTTTATTATATTTCAAAGCTGACTTTGCTGGGCCTTGTAAAGATGATTCAGGGCACTGTTTCAGCAAAAGATAATCTGGGCGGTCCTATCCAGATTGCAAAAATGGCGGGAGATTTCTATAGAGAAGGATTACCTAATTTTTTGTCTTTCATGGCTTTTTTAAGTGTCAGTCTTGCGATAATCAATCTTTTTCCTATTCCGGTGCTGGACGGCGGACATATACTTTTTTTTACCATTGAACTGATAACAGGGCGGCCGGTAAATCTTAAAGCGCAGGAATTTGCACAAAAGGTCGGGCTTACTATTTTATTACTGTTAATGGGATACGCTTTTTATAATGATATTATGAAACTTTTTATTCAATAGTAAATTTGTCTCTTATGGCACACAGGTTAGAAATAACATTAAAAGAAAAGATGTTTGATGCTGAAGGTGAAAGTATCCGCAAAAAAGCGAAGGATTATTGCGGAATAGAGCTTCAGCATATCAGTGTGATAGATGTAGTTACAATTGATGCGGATTTAACTGAAGAACAGCTTGCATCTGTTCAGGCTGATATATTTACAAATCCTGTTACCCAGGTTTCCTCTTATCTTCCCTTACCAGTTGAGTTTGACTGGTGCATATGGGTAGGTTATAAACCTGGCGTACGTGATAACCCCGGCAGCACTGCCGTTGAGGCAATCGAAGATTTACTGAGTCTTGTTTTTCAAAGAGATGAAGCTGTTTATACATCCAAACGTTTTTGTATTAAGGCAAATGGGCTTGATAGGGAAGATCTGAGCAGGATGGCAGGAGATCTGCTTGCAAATCATATTATTCAGCAGTGGGTGATATATCATAAGGATGATTGGGATAATACTAATGGTATCGGGCATGTTATTCCAAAAGTAATGCTGAACCATTTACCATGCGTTGAAACTGTTACCATTGAAAGCGACGTTGCATTCCAAAAAATCAGTGACAGCCGTGGCCTCGCCTTGAATCGTAAAGATATTCCTGTAATAAGGTCTTATTTTTTAAGAGAGGATATTCGCAAAAAACGGGCTGAAGTCGGTCTGGATGATCCTGTAGATATTGAACTGGAGTATATTTCCCAGGCAAGAAGTGATCATTGTAATCATAATACGTTTAATGGCCTGTTTCATCATATTGATCATGAAACAGGCGAAAGTTTTGATATTGACAGTCTGTTTAAAACTTTTATTGAATCCCCAACTCTGTTGTTAAAAGAGAAAAAATCGTGGGTTATATCGGTTTTATGGGATAACGCAGGAGTCGGGCGTTTTGATAATGATCACTATTATGTTATTACAGGAGAGACTCATAATTCACCTTCCAATATGGAAGCTTATGGCGGTGCTATAACTGGCATAGTAGGGGTTTACAGAGATCCTCTAGGCACTGGAAAAGGGGCAAAGCTTATTATGGGCGGCTATGGGTATTGTACAGGAATGTATGATTACGCTGGCAAGCTTTCTCCACATCTTCATCCACAACGGCTTTTGGATGGTGTGATAGAAGGGGTACGTGATGGAGGGAACAAGAGTGGCATCCCTACTACATTCGGCCAGGTGCTGTTCCATCCTGGATATATGGGAAAATCACTGGTTTATGTTACGGCTCTTGGAATAATGCCATCTCTGATTAACAAAGAACCAGCAGAGCTGAAAACGACATCCCCTGGTGATCTTATTGTTATGTGCGGTGGAAGAGTTGGCAAAGATGGAATTCATGGTGTTACAGCCTCTTCTGAAATATTTTCGGAGAACACTCCAGCTGGTCATGTTCAAATTGGTGATCCATATACTCAGAAAAAAATGCATGATTTTATTCTGGAAGCACGGGATGAAGGTCTGATTACTTTTATCACTGATAATGGAGGAGGCGGCCTTTCATCATCTGTTGGTGAATCAGCACGATTTTCAAATGGATGTGAAATATTTCTTGAAAAGGTTCCGTTAAAGTATGAAGGTATGGATCAGTGGGAGATATGGATTTCTGAATCCCAGGAACGTATGACTGTTGCGGTAGACCCTGAGCATGAAGAAAAATTTTTTGAACTTTCCAAAAAGCATGCTGTGGAAAGCACGGTGATCGGGGAATATACCGACTCAGGAATGCTTCATATTACATATAATGACAAAACATGTGCATATGTAGATATCAATTTTTTAACTTCGGGTTTCCCGCAATGGGAATTTGAATCAATATGGGAGATGCCCCATACTCGTGGTCTGTTTGAGCCTGTTATAACAGAACCTGATGATTATGAACAGCTTCTCCTTGATATACTGTCAAACCCCAATATCTGTTCCAAAGAGTGGATTACAAGACAGTATGATCATGAAGTACAGGGAACAAGCGTAATAAAGCCACTTGTTGGGAAGAATCGGGATGTAAACAGTGATGCTGCTGTTTTAAGACCTGTTCTTGATTCTTCCAAAGGCCTCGCCTTTGCCCAAGCGCTTTTACCTCATTATTCCGTTATAGATGCTTATCATATGACCGCCTGTACTATTGACGAGGCTGTGCGAAGGCTGATTGCTGTGGGTGCAGATCCTGAGCATATTGGTGGAGTTGATAATTTTTGCTGGCCGGACATACAATATCATCCTGTTAATAATCCGAATGGCAGGTTCAAGGCTGCTCAGCTTGTAAGATCATGTATGGCACTTCGTGAAACATGTCTTGCCTATGAAATCCCGCTTCTTTCCGGAAAAGACAGCATGTATGTTGATGGATACTTATCAGGGACTTATAATGAGACCCATAAAATATCTGCTCTGGAAACTCTTCAGTTTTCAACCGTCGGTGTTATTGACGATATAGATAAATGTGTTACAATGGAGAGCAAGTTTCCAGGAGATCTTGTATATGTCATAGGGAATACCAGAAATGAACTGGGAGGATCTGAATATTATGATCATTTTGGATATACAGGGTTAAACGTGCCTGAAGTTTTTTTAGATAGCTTTAAAGTATTGTATGAAAAGTTATCAACAGCAATTCAGGAAGGTATAGTTGCATCTGCTCATGGTATATACAGGGGAGGACTGGGAGTCCATCTTGCCATGGTAGCAATGGGGGGTGGTCTGGGTGCCACTGTTTATCTTGATAAAGTCCCTTTTGAAGGAATAAAACGAAATGATCTGGTTTTATTCTCAGAATCTCCCGGCAGGTTTATTATAACTGTTGATCCGGAGAACAGACAGGATTTTGAGAGGATTTTCAAAGGGCTTAAATATGCCTGTGTGGGAAAGATAACGAGTGAATTGGATAATCTAAAAGTTTACGGGTTGGGGGATAGCAGCATAATTGACATTCCTGTTAATCAAATCAGGCATGCCTGGAAAAAACTTTTTGCAAAACAGGTTTGATTTATGGATAAAATTTTTGCCATAGGTGATATACACGGCCAGTTTGACAAACTGTTTCTTCTTATGAATAAAATTGATATTGATTTTAAAAAAGATACGCTTGTATTTCTTGGTGATTATATTGACAGAGGACATGATACATTTAAAGTAATAGAATATCTGATTGATCTAAAAAAAAAGTGTAATAACCTGATTTTTTTAAAGGGGAATCACGAGGAATTATTAGAAAATTACCTTGCAGGAATTGACCGAAACAATTTTCTTTTTAATGGAGGTCAGCAAACCCTTGAGAGTTATTTAAAAGAAGATCAGAAATCAATCAGTATTATTCCGGAAAAGCATTTGGATTTTTACAATTCGCTTGATTATTATTATGAGACCGAAAGATATATTTTTGTACATGCAGGATTAAAAGATGAAGTTCCTCTTGCCAGCCAAAAAGTATCTGATCTTTTATGGATAAGGAAAAATTTTATTAAATCAAAATATGATTTCGGCAAACAGGTTGTTTTTGGGCATACTCCTTTTACACTACCGCTTGTTTTGCCTAATAAAATAGGAATAGATACAGGTGCTGGTTACGGTAAAAAATTAACCTGTGTGAAGCTTCCGGATCTTTTATTTTATGAGGTATAATTTATGAAAATATACTTATCAGCAAAAAAAATTTTATTTTTTATTCTTTTTTTTCTTTTAATTTATGGAGTTGCGCTGGCTGAAATTGTTTCAGTTTCAGTCTCTGTTGCAAATATACGTTCAGGGCCTGGAGCAAAGAACGATGTATTATGGCAGATTGAAAAATATCATCCTCTCAAAATAATAAAGAAATCAGGCTCATGGTATAAATTCAGTGATTTTGAGGGTGATAATGGATGGATAAATAAAAAACTGGTGAGTCAAACAGAAACAGTTATTACAATTAAAGACTCCTGCAGAGTCAGGTCAAAGCCAGGTAAAAAAGGGAAGATTCTTTTTACTGTTGAAAAAGGAATCCCTTTTAAGGTGCTGAAACATAAGGGGAACTGGATTAATATCAGACATGCGGATGGTGATTCTGGCTGGATATATAAAACATTAGTGTGGGGTAAGAATTTATGAAGAAGAGTAGTCTGATTACAGGGATTGGCTCTGCTCTGGTAGATATACTTGCAATGGAAGATGATGAATTCCTGAAAAAAATTGGCGCTGAAAAAGGGGGGATGCTCCTTATTGATAAAAAAGAGATAGATCACCTGATTTCTCAGACAACGACCGAACCGGTTATTGTTCCTGGTGGTTCAGCATGTAATACTATTATTGGTATTGCCAGACTTGGGGGCAATGCCCGTTTTGTTGGAAAGGCCGGTGACGATGATCATGGAGATCTTTTTGAATCAAAACTTAAAAAAAATAATGTATTGCCACATCTTTTAAAATCT
>JAUVKE010000119.1 GCA_030592105.1 Desulfobacteraceae bacterium | reverse complement strand
TTATCAAGGCTCAGCATGGGGAGTGTATGGCTGACTTCATTAAATCCTTTTAAAGGGGGAGCCCCCACCCGCATGGTCGGGGAATCTTCCCGCAAAAGAAAAGGATATTTTGCCTCCAGACCGGACAGTTCCACCATCATCCGGTCATACTCTGAATCCGATATTTCAGGGTCATCCAGGAGGTAATATCTGTAATTATGCTCATGGAGTTTTTTTCTTAACCCGTTTATTTTATTTATAATCGGCTCTATCTCTTTGTGCATAATTTTCCAATCACACTGCAAACATCTTCGCAGCTTTTAAGAAAACGTTTATATCTAAATCCCACGTTCCAGGTAAAAGAGGAAATTTCATCGGAAACCACAAGGAGGCCACCGATATCGACATCACGAAATTTGCCCACGGAAAAGATTGCAGAGATTTCCATTTCTACTCCAAGTACATTTTTTTTTTGGTAAAATTCAACTTTTTCTCTGGTTTCCCTGAACAGGGCATCCGTGGTCCATATGGCTCCTTCCTTAAAGGGGAGACCTTCTTTTTTTAATCCTTTCCTGATTTTATCCGTCACTATTTCAGAAGGGTATGATGTGGAGCCGTTCTGGTCATAATGCTTTGAGACCCCTTCGTCAATAATTCCGGAAGTGGGAATAATAATATCACCCACTTTAACATCAGGGGAAACAGCGCCGCAGCATCCTAAAAACAGAATTTCCTTTGCTCCCCATGCTATAAGGGTTTCAAGGAGTATTGTTGCATAAGAGGCTCCAACAATGGGTCCCATAAGGGAGAACCCGGAAGGTGAGCCTGTTTTTGTGTACAGCCGGCTGGTCATTAATTTTTTTTTAAATTTATCTTCGTCAAGACCGGTCTCTTCACAAAGAAGCCTAAGAGCACTCTCCTGGCTCACCATAACGGAAAAGTCCCCCAAAGCAGGAGGCTTTTTGCCTGGTACAGGATTTATAATGGCATCATATTTATTTATTTTCATGATCCTATTCCGGCTCCACAAGCTGTGCAAGTTCATCTTTTAGTTCATCAATAATATCATAAAACCATGTTAAATCTTCAAAAGTCATTCTCCCTGCTCTTCTTTGGGAATCAGTTCCATCCTTTTTTTTAACAATCCTGGGACCGATCTGAACCTTTGCTTCTCCTTCGGAATATCTGTTAATTGAGACAACAAGCCCTGTTTCATCACATCTCCATTCTTTTAAAATTTTGTCCTTTTTTGTATCAAAAGCCATTAATTTCTCCTTTTTTATAATTATATTCTGTGTCTGTTGTGTAAGGGAATTAGAAAATTTATATTGTATTCAATTTTTAAATTTATGATAACATGACCAACGTCTACAATAAGATTGACATTAGATAAGCTTTTTGACATATTTTTTAAAATAATAAAAGCTTAAAATAATACAATCCATAAAAAAAATCCTTTTTTACCCAGGATAAAATATTGAATTACCCATTTTTAATTGAGCTGATTCTATTTGTTTTGCTAATAGGTTTATCAGGATTTTTTTCAAGTTCTGAAATATCCCTGTTTTCATTGAAAAAAATACAGCTCAAACAGATGACACAAAACAATCATCCCCGGGCAGATCTTCTTAAGCGTATGTTGAAACAACCCCGCAGGCTCATTATAACCATACTCATAGGTAATGAATTTGTTAACATTGTAGCTTCGGTAATATCAGCCTCAATGGTAATCCAGGTGTTCGGCAGAGAACGTATGTGGATCAATATTGTAATTGTTGTTCCTCTGCTTCTTCTCTTTGGAGAAATAATTCCTAAAACCATGGCCATTCGCAATAATGTGGCCTTTGCGTCCTTTGAAAGCCTTCCCATAGAATGGTTTGCACGAATCACTAAGCCGATACGCTGGCTCATCAGGGCTGTTGCTGATTTTTTTATAACCGGTATAGCCGGTAAAAGATGCTCGAGGGAAAATATAATAACCGAAGATATGATGCGTACCATAGCCTATGATGCTGCAGATAAAGGCGCTCTGGACAATCAGGAAGCACAGTTTATTGACCAGATTTTATCCTTTGATGATAAGACCATTGAAGATATTATGACGCCTCGTTCCCACATATGTTTTTTACGGGAAGAGATGCCTCTGACAGAAATGGTTTCGGAAATGCACATGGTTCGCCATACAAAAGCCCCTGTATATAGAAAAAATCGGGATAGAATAATCGGCGTTCTTCATGTCAGAGCCCTGCTGGGAATAGAGATCAGGGATGAAATCTATGAGGGGAGGGGGAAGGAAAATCTTTTTCTTCCACCCTATTTTGTCCCGGAATCAAAGCTTGCATCTGAACTTTTCAGCACCTTTCGGGAACGTAAAATTTCATTGGCCATGACAGTGGATGAGTATGGTGGAATAACAGGTCTGGTAACCATGGAGGATCTGCTGGAATGTATTTTTGGAGATATCCATAGCCCCTCGGATATTTCCCCCCATGATAATATAAGAAAAATAGACAGCAACACGTTTTTGATAGACGCAGGGGTACAGGTAGCCGATTTTAATGATAAAATGGGCACAAAATTGCTGGGGCACAATGTGGATACCCTGGGAGGTTTTCTTCTCCATCATTATGGGGAACTCCCTTGCCGGGATACACTTATCAAGGTCGATGAATTAAGCTTCACAGTGAAATCCGTAAAAAACAACAGAATAAGCGAAGTGCTGGTAAAGAAAATGGATGTATAACCATATGGATATTTTTATCCCCGTTATTATTATTATTCTCTTTTTTCTCCTTGAAGGATTTTTTTCAGGCTCAGAAATAGGAATTGTAAGTGCAAATAAAATCAAACTCCATCATAAGGCGGCTCTGGGGTCAAAAGGTGCGAAACTCACCCTTAAAATGCTTGAAAAACCTGATTGGATCCTTTCCACCACAATGCTGGGAACTAATCTTATTGTTGTAAGCAATACTACTTTTATTACAGCCCTTATAATCAACCTTTTCGGAGAAAGTAATGCGTGGCTGGCAGTACCCCTTATTGCTCCTGTTGCATGGATATTCGGAGAAATAATTCCCAAAAGTATTTTCCAGCAAAATGCAAACGAAATAGTTCCACGAATTATCTTCATACTTTATGCTGCTTCTTTTATTTTTTTCCCTGTTTTAATTATATTTACCACTATTTCACGTATTTTTGCATTAATTACAGGGATTGAAGGTGCAAGCCCCTTTACCCACAGAGAGGAAATATCTTCCATTCTGGAACTCCATGAGGAAGAAATAGGGATGGTAGCTTCTGAAAAAATAATGATTATGCGTGTTTTTAATTTTTCTAAAACAAGGGCATATGAAATTATGGTGCCCCTTATAGATGTTGCTGCCATAGAAATCGATTCAACATGCAGAAAAGCTTTGGAAATTGCTGCAGAAAATTCCCATTCCAAACTTCCTGTTTATGAAAAACGGATCGATAAAATTATTGGTGTTTTAAATACACTGGAACTCTTTGTGGCTGATCCTGAAAAATCTATTAAAGAATATGTACGCAAAACAAGCTATGTACCAGGTTCCAAAAGCATCAAAAATTTATTAATAGAGCTTCGAAAAGATGGTGACAGTGTGGCAATAGTGGTAGATGAATTCGGGGGTGCAGAAGGCTTGATCACCATGGAAGATATCATGGAGGAGGTGGTTGAGGATATGGAAGATGAATATGATGCCAGGGAACCTTCCCTGCAATGGTTAAGAAAAATAGGAGATAAAAACTATATAGCCAGCGCCCGTATTGAAATAGATACTCTGGAGGAAAAGCTGAAAATCAAAATGCCCGAGAGCAAATGTGCAACATTAGCCGGATTTCTCCTGGAAAAAGCGCATGATATTCCCCCTGCAGGTTCAATTATTGAAAGCTGTGGAGTAACATATACTATACTTCAGGCAACTGCCCAGGCCATTAAAGAGGTCAGGATTCGCTGGTAAGGATCGGAAATGAAATTACTTGAACGAAATTGTTTGTCTTTTGGTCCATCTACTGCGTTGCATTAAAGGCCGAATAGATCAAGTATTCAACCTTTAATGCGCCTTGTATATGAACCAAAATCCTTCACAATTTATATAATTTCCGATCCTAACAAAAAATGATATTAAACCATGGACTTATTTGAATACCAGGCAAAAAAAGCCCTTGATGCATCAAAGCCCCTTGCTGAAAGGATGCGCCCCTGCAGCCTGAATGAATTTTTAGGACAAAGGCATATTGTGGGGAAGGGGACTTTAATCAGAAACGCCATTGAAAACGATAAAATTTTTTCAATGATACTATGGGGCCCTCCAGGATCAGGAAAGACTACCATAGCCAGGATAATTACCACCCAGACCAGTTCACATTTTGTGGAATTTTCCGCTGTGCTCTCAGGGGTTAAACAGATAAGGTCTGTTATTGACGAAGCAAAAAAACAGCAGAGTTATTTCAACAAACGAACAATACTTTTTGTAGATGAGATACACAGATTTAATAAGGCCCAGCAGGATGCTTTTTTACACCATGTGGAAAGTGGATTAATAACACTTATCGGGGCCACCACGGAAAATCCTTCTTTTGAGGTGATTGCAGCTCTTTTGTCCAGATGCCGGGTGATAACTTTAAAGCCCCTCCTCCTTGAGGATATCATGACTCTGCTTAAAAAAGCGGTTTTGGATAAAAAAAGGGGACTCGGCAATATGGGAGTTAATATAGAAGGTGACGCACTTAAGCTTCTTGCTGATATTGCAGATGGAGATGCCCGCAGGGGCCTAAACGGTCTTGAAGCGGCTGCTTTTATGGCTGAAAAAACAGAAACTATTACAGTGCATATTATTGAAAGTGCCATGCAGAAAAAGGGACTGAAATATGATAAAGAAGGGGAAGAACATTATAATATAATATCAGCGTTTCATAAAAGCATGCGTGGAAGTGATCCCGATGCTGCTGTTTACTGGCTTGGGAGAATGCTTTACGCAGGAGAAGATCCTTTGTATATCGCACGGAGAATGGTTAGATTTGCATCCGAAGATATAGGAATAGCCGACCCCAATGCCCTTGGCATAGCATTAAGGGCAAAGGAAGCATTTGAGTTTCTTGGCCATCCTGAAGGGGAACTCCCCTTATTTCAGGCTGCTGTTTACCTGGCTGCTGCCCCCAAGAGTAATAGTATTTACAGGACATTTAAGGCTATTGGCCAGGTAATTGAAAAAACTGGAGCACTCCCTGTACCCATGCACATAAGGAATGCTCCCACAAAATTGATGAAAAATATGGGGTATGGGGCAGGATATAAATATCCCCACGATTATGATGGAGCATATGAGCCCCAGGAATATCTGCCGGATGAATTAAAAAGCAGAACCTATTTTATCCCAACTAATAGAGGTTACGAAAAAATTATAAAACAGAGACTCGATGTATGGCGAAAAATGAAAAAATAGAATAAACTTCAATTTTATTTTTTGAGCTTTAATTTTATTATTTCTCGATTTTTATAGCTACATCAATCACAAGCTGCCCATCAGCAGTTTTACAAGGTATGGAGATAATGGGAAGCTTTGAAGGATATGCGACCTTATGTCTTCCTACAATAACACTTGGTGGAGATATTGCCGCATTTTGATCGGGAAATTCACTTTTTGCATTACCAATGACCATATTGGCAAATTCTCCCAGGGCATCGGTGCAGTCGTCATCCAGCTCTTTAAATGTTTCATCAAGCATGGCTCCTGCCATAATGAGAGCCAGCTCTTTGGAAAGACTTATGGCCACACACCCAGATACAGGACCTGATAATCCTATTATGCTGCTTACGTCAAAATCAGGAACAGGGTTTTTTTTAATTGTAGGAGCACCTACCTCCACAGCAAGATCGAGCATTGTGTCAAAGACATTTTTCACAGCATCTACAAAAGGATTAATATATCGAACATCCATAAAGTTCCTCCCAGAGCATCATATATTATTAAGTTGGTAGTAAAAAATAATGGCTAATATCCTTATGTCCTGCAATCCTTTCCCTTTTATGATTATATGTTCGTTCAATAAAAGTGACCTGGCCATCTGTCTTAAATAAAATTACTGATGATGAACGTGTTCCGTAATTATTGCTGTGGATAAACATGGAAGAAAGAAGTCTCTCCCTGTCGAGTCCAACGCCGGTATCTGGAAGCTCGACATCAGGTGGCCGGGTTCTGTTCTTGAGCATGGTAAAAAGGTCTTCAGTGTTGATTTCATTTTTATGTTTATGGAGTTCTTTAAATATGGTCAATCCTTTTTTCACCTTAGGCCACGGCGTATTCAAAAGATGATTGCTTAACCCATATAATCCCGGCTTGATAAGCTGAATACCCTTTTTTTTTTTTGAAAAATAATAAAACCCGTCTTTGTCTCCCAGTACAAGGTTAAACCCTTTATACCTGTATCCCATGGTTTTAATATATTCAAGGTATTTTTTCGCCGTTTTTTTCCCTGAAAGAAATTCTGAAACCAGATTCCCCCTTGAAGGGACATCTTCATAAGAGAGGAGATCATTTGCAGGATCCCTGTAATTTGTTATGGCTGCAAATTTGCCGGTTTTAGTTATGCCAAGCCAGGTACCATTTGCCTTTAAATCACGCCCCGCAAGAATGTCTGCACCATTGTTCCACAATGACAAAGATTCTGTTGGCCGATCATAAAATTCATCCCTGTTCCCTGCAAAGACCAACCAGTATTCAGGATGATTCATATATGAAAAAAATAGAAGACACATAAAAAATCCGGAGTATATAAATGTTTAATTTATGGTAACTATAGATTGTCAGATAATTACCTTATTTTAAAATCTGGCACAAGGCCAGAGGGAGGAAGGCGTATTGTAATACGCAGGCGACGATAACGCAGTGAAATTATTTATGTGACAATCTATATTCAATTAATATTTTATCTTTACTTGATTAATGGTTATTGGTATTATTTAAAATTAACTTAAATTTTAAGCTATTTTGGAGATATAAATATGAACATCAGCAGAAAATTAGGGATTTTGGTTTTTTTTGGCGTCCCCGCAATAATCGGCGGCGGTATAATATACGCTATTTCCGGCAGTTATAATCCTGTTTGTATATATGAAATAATCCTTCTCTTTATAGCCGGAGGATTTGTAAGCAAGTAGTTTGCCGGGTAATTTTAAAACATCTATATCTGGTTATCCCAAACCGTGGCTTTTAAGCCAGCAGGCAGCTTCTCGTACAAATGCTTTCTGGTGCTCCCTGTTCCCCATGGAGTGATCCCCTCCTTTTTGAATGATCATTTTTTTTGGCCCGGAGGCGCGATTGTAAATTTTTTCTCCATGGGACAGATCAACAACATCATC
>JAUVKE010000041.1 GCA_030592105.1 Desulfobacteraceae bacterium | reverse complement strand
TTTGAGCAAATTAACTGCATCTGAATATGCCTTTAAAGCGTTTTCCGGATTGTTTATATTTGCATAACAAATAGCAAGAATATTTAACTGAGTTGCTTCAGCCTCTTGATCTCCAACCTGCCTGCAAACTCCCAGAGCATCCTGAAGCGGTTGGAGTGCCTCTTTAAATTTTCCTTCATTCATAGCCAAGATGCCTTTTTTCATCAAAGACTTCATTTTTTGAAGTTCCATATTAATTATTACCTTTCATTTTTTAAAATATTTAAATTACGTTAGTTTTTTTATTGACAAATATATTATTTTATAACATGTACTTAGAGGTTATTCTAACGGGATTTCAGCTTAAGCTGAAAAATGATATAAAGGCACTTAACAGATGACAGAAAATACAGCGAAAGTATTTGATCAAATTAAAAATTCACAAAACCTGCCGAGCCTGCCGCAGTTTCTAATTAAACTCATTGAAACATGTAATAACGAGGATGCACCAATATCAGAACTGGCTGAAATAATATGCCAGGACCCTTCAACATGCACCAGAATTATAGACCTTGTCAATTCGTCCTATTGCGGATTAAATCATAAAATTACAAGCATTAAACATGCTGTCATATTACTGGGCGGAGATGCCATTAAAAATATCGCAATAAGTGCTTCTGTGCAACAAGTTTTCAGTAATGTCAAGGCGAATAATTTATTCAACTTAAATCACTTCTGGTGGCATTCATTTATGTGTGCCTCGCTTGCACGAAGAATAGCCATAAAAATATCATATGAATTTATTGAAGAGGCTTTTTTGTCAGGGCTTTTGCATGATATTGGAAAACTTTTGCTATATACAAGTTTTACAAACAAATACTCTTCTGTTTTAGAGCATTCTGATAAGGAAAGAGAGAGTATAGCATTAGAAAAAAAAATAATAGGTGTAACTCATTATGAAGCGGGTGCATGGCTGATAAAACAATGGAAATTAAAATCCTTTATGGCAGATGCAGTGCTATATCATCATGATCATCTGGAAAGGATTCAGAAGGCTTTCCCTCTTGTTAAAATAATATTTATGGCAAATATGCTTACTAATGCAGACGATTTATATATTCAGAAAAATTTTACAGCCTTAAATTCCCTTTTTGGCTTTGATCAACCTCTGATAGATGAAATTATTCTTGGAGCTAAAGAAGATGTAGAAGAAGTTTCCAAATCATTGAATATATCCCTGGAACAACCAAAGAATAAAGAGGAAGGGACGTCAGAGGAAAAAAGTAATGAAAGTACAGAACTTTTACATGAAGTAAAAAATATCTCTTTACTTAGCGGTACTATGCAGAATCTTTTAAAAGCGGATAATATAGATTCTATTTTAATGGTTGTTCAGCAGGGACTTAAGATTCTTTTAAATACAGAAAATATTTTTTTCTTTATCTATAATTCTGAAAAAAAATATCTTACAGGATATTTGCCTGGAAATAATCAAAACAATTCGTTAATACATAATTTAATAATACCTTTTAAGGAGGATAGTTCTCTTATTGCCAGGTCTCTTGCCAAAGGACTTGTCTTAGATTCTTTTAATTGCCTGGAAGGTGTAACCGGAACAATAGCAGATGAACAGATAATCCATCAATTCGGTACGGAAGGGATGCTTTGCGTCCCCATGATTGCCCAGAAAAAACAAATAGGCGTAATGGTTTTAGGCGTATCCTCATTTCAGAACAGTAGCTTGTCCGGGCAGTTAAAGCTTTTAAAAATGTTTGCCGATCAGGCAGCAATCTGTTTACACGTATATGAAATAAAACAGAAACAGGCAGAAAAAATACAGATAGAGCGGATGGAAGCATCGGAAATGATTGCCCGAAAGGTTGCTCATGAAGTAAATAATCCCCTTGGTATTATCAAAAACTATCTAAAAATTCTTGAATCAAAAATTCCTGAAAAAAATCTTATAAAGTCAGAACTGAAAATTTTAGGAAAAGAGATTGAAAGAATTGCCCAAATAATTAAGTTGTTATCTAATTCTGCATCAACAAAAAAAACTGCTCCATATGATATTAATGCGTTATTAGATGATTTTCTGGGAATCCTTAAAAAAGCAATTCTAACCCCCTCATCAATTGATTTAAATTTTATTCCTGATACCTCTCTGCCGGAAGTTATGTTTGATAAAAGCAGTATTAAACAGGTGCTTCTTAATCTTATTAAAAATTCAAAAGAAGCAATGCCTGACGGAGGAAAAATTTACGTAGAGACCAGGCTGGTATCTGCTCGCAGGAAATTCCTTTTTGGTGATGAACAAAAAATTACAGATAATTTAGAAATTATAATTAAAGATAACGGCCCAGGTATTGATGATGACATTTCATCACGTCTTTTTGAGCCATTTCAAAGCTCAAAAGGTGATGAAAATTCCGGTTTAGGTCTTTTTATTGTTCACGGCATCATTAAGGAATTAAAGGGCACCATAAAATTTAATAGTGAAAAAGGAAAAGGCGTACTCTTTAAAATTATTTTACCATTGGTATATAATAAAAAAAAATAATAACTTCTTAATCGGATATTACTGACACAGAGTAGTTTTTTTATATAAAATAATAATTGGAGATAAAGATGAAGTGTTCAGGCAGAATTCTCATTGTAGATGATGAGTTACATATTCGTAAAAGCTTTAAGACCCTTTTAGCTGCTGAAGGATATAAAGTGGAATCGGCTGGTAATGGAAGAGAAGCTGTAAATTTATTAAATAAAGAGCATTATGACCTTGTTCTTCTGGATCTTGGGCTTCCTGATATGTCCGGTCATCAATTAACAGATATTATTTCTGCTCAAAATCCTGATATTGCTATTATCATTATGACAGGAGATGATTCTATCGATTCAGCTCTTGAGGCTTTGAGGAAAAGGGTTTATGATTATTTTAAAAAGCCCGTTGAATATGATTTTTTGTCCAAAACCATAAAAAAAGCAATAGAATATAAACAACTTGAAATTGCTTTGCGGGAACGTGAAGCAATTTTCAGAATATTTTCTGATGCTGCATGGGAAGGAATTGTAATTTATGATAATGATGTTATTTTCCATGCAAATCAACAGTTTTATAATATGTTCGCTTGTGAGAAAAAAGATCTGCGCTGGGACGTTATCCTTAACCGTTTACATTTTATAGAATCACAAATCAGAATAAATAGCACGGAATCTTATGAAACAGTAAAACATAAAAAAAATGGCTTTTCTTTTTTTATGGAAGTACGCATAAAAGCAATGGAATACAACGAGAAAGTGGTTCGGGTGGCTGCAATAAGGGATATTTCTGAACGGAAAAAAATCGAATCTGATAATTTGACTTTACAAAAAAAACTTGGCATGGCGAACAAAATGCAAGCATTGGGCCTTATGGCTGGTTCTGTTGCTCATGATTTAAATAATATTTTGTCAGCCCTTGTAAGTTATCCTGAGTTGATATTAATGAAACTTCCAAAAAAGAGCCCTGTCAGAAAGAAGATAAAACTTATAATGAAATCCGGCAAAAAAGCCGCTGCAATTGTAGCAGATTTATTAATTGTCTCAAGAGGTGCAACAAACAGGCAGAAAATATTAAATCTGAAAAGCGTAGTCAAAGAATATCTTACTTCTGTTGAATATATAGAACTCAAAAAAAAATACCCTGATATTTCAATAAATTTGCAGATAGATTCCGACATTATGAATATAAAAACCTCTCCTGTTCATGTTGGCAAGGCACTAATGAATCTTGTTATAAATGCTTATGATGCAATTAAAGGTGAGGGCAATATTACGATTTCTGCTCAAAATATCAGGATAAACACTCTTGTTACCGGGTATGAAAATATTCCAGAAGGTGAATATGTTCTTTTTACTGTTTCAGATGATGGATGTGGAATATCTGCTGAAGAAATAGAAAGGATTTTTGAACCGTTTTATTCCCAGAAGGTTTTGGGAAGAAGCGGAACAGGCCTTGGCCTGGCTATTGTATGGAATGCGCTTAAGGACAGCAACGGATATATAGATGTGACAAGTAATGGAAAAGGTACAATTTTCAGTTTATATTTTCCGATTACTAAAGATCAGATTATAATGAAAGAACAACAAAACCTTTTTGAAGAATTTACAGGAAATGGAGAAAAAATTTTGTTAGTTGATGATGACGAAAGTCAAAGAATTATTGGATGTGAATTATTAGATGAATTGGGATATTTGACCAAGGCCGTTTCCAGCGGTGAAAAAGCAATTGAATTTCTCAGCAATAATTCTGTAGATTTATTAATGCTGGATATGATTATGGATCCCGGTATCAGCGGCCTTGAAACGTTTAAAAAGATATTAGAACACCAGGACCAGCAGAAAGCAATTATAGTCAGTGGATTTTCTCAAAACAGGGACATTGAGGAAGCATTAAAAATAGGGATAAATCACCACCTGCAAAAGCCTTATACAATAAAAACTTTAGGGCAATCAATTAAAACAGTGCTAAGCAAGTAATGAATAGTAAGGGAAAAAATAGTGATAGAATGCATATCAGCTGAATAATTATGATCTTAATCTGTTGCGCCAGGCTGTCCCTTTTTCCCGAAATGACTGAAAAACATCATAGAGCACCGGAATAAAAAAGATACCGATTAAAACCGATATCAGCATGCCGGAAAATACTGTGGTGCCAATATGTTTACGGCTGTTTGCGCCAGCTCCGGTCGCAATCACCATCGGAGCTATACCAAACATAAATGTAAAAGTTGTCATTAAGACAGGCCGAAAACGGATACGAGCCCCTTCTATTGCAGCATCTGCAATTGATAATCCCTGCTCCCGCCGGTCACGTGCAAATTCCACAATAAGAATAGCATTTTTACCAGATAGACCAACCAGCAGCACCAGGCCTATCTGTGCATAAATACTAAGACTTAACCCTGTAGCCCACAAACCTGCCAGTCCTCCCATAACTGCTACAGGAATTGAAAAAATAATAGCCAGCGGTATATTCCAGCTCTCATATTGCCCCACGAGAAAAAGATAAGCAAAAAGAAGCGCAAAGCCAAACATAACAAGGATATTCCCACCAGCTTTTATCTCCTGAAAAGAGATCCCTGACCAGTCATATGAATATCCGTCAGGAAGAGTTTTATCCGCTATCCGCGTCATCGCCTCCCTGGCATCGCCGGAACTGGAACCTGGAGCCGCACCCCCATTAATCCGAACACTGGTAAACTGATTATAACGTGTCACAAATGAAGGCTTCAGCACAGTTGACAGGGTTATCAAGCTATTCATCGGTATCATTTTATCATCAATATTGCGTAAATACAGCCGGTTGATATCCTCTATCGAATCACGATAAGATGTATCTGCCTGAACCTTGACCTGATAAATCTTACCGCCAAGGTTAAAATCGTTAACATATTTTGCTCCAAGGTGAGTCTGCAACGTTGAAAAGACTCTGCTTGCCGGGACTTTAAGCATTTGCGCTCTTGTCCTGTCGAGATTCACAAAAATTTGAGGCGTATTAGCAGTATAAGTGCTGAACACTCTCGTTAGAACAGGATCCTGGTTGGCAGCTATAATCATGGTTCTGGCAACAGCAGCAATTTCCGAAGGATCCTGATCATCTAACGCCTGCAGGCGAAAATCGAATCCACCGACAAAACCAAGCCCGTTAATGGGCGGAGGAGTAAACGCAATACCATTGGCAGAGGAGATAGAAGCCAGTTTTTTTCGAACCTGCGTAATAATGGCACCCATCTGCAAATCTGCACTTGTGCGCTCATCCCATGGATGCAGTATCCCAAGACCAAATCCGACATTATCAGCATTCCCGGTGAGCAGGCTGAATCCGCTTACACCAAAAACATCTCCAACCCCGTTAATCTTTTTCAGCTTTTTGGTGATTTGAGACATAACATCGCAGGTACGGGCAAGAGAGGCAGATGGGGGCAGCTGAATATCCATATAAAAAATGCCCTGATCTTCATCAGGTAAAAAACTGGCTGGGCGATTAATAAACAGATAATATGTACCTCCGAATATACTGATAAAAATCAATAGAGCAAGAATTCTCCGGTGAATCAGCATAGTTGCGCCTGTTACATATATAACCCGTGAAATATTCAAGGTTCGGTTAAACCAGGCCATGGGGCCATGCTGAATGGCTTTGGGCGGCCTTAAAAGAACAGCACAAAGTGCAGGACTCAAAGTCAGGGCATTAACAGCAGAAATAATTACAGCAGTACACATTGTTACAGCAAACTGCTTATAAAGTTCTCCGGTAATTCCCGGTAAAAAACCGACAGGGACAAAAACAGCGAGCAACACCAGAGTTGTGGCAATGATAGGCCCTGTGACCTGATCCATGGCTGCGGCAGCTGCTTCTTTTGGGTTAAGATTATGCTTATCCATAACCCTGTAAACATTTTCCACCACAACAATTGCATCATCAACCACAAGACCGATCGACATAACAAGAGCAAACAGAGAGATTGTGTTGGCGCTAAAACCAAGAACAAGCAATACTGCAAAAGTACCGATCAGAGAAACAGGAATTGTCAGCGTAGGAATCAACGTAGCCCGCCAATCCTGTAAAAAGAGAAAAGTTACTCCAACTACCAGAAAAAAAGTAATAAAGAGTGTAAGTTTGATTTCATAGATAGCTGCTGAAACATATTCTGTACTGTCAAAAACAATTTTACAATTCACATCTTTTGGCTGCCGCCTGGCAATACGTTTTAATTCAGCACGAACATCTTTCATTGTATCAAGCGCATTGGCATCCAAGGACATATAAATCCCCATGGTAACGGCTGGAGATCCGTTTAAAATTGACCGGTGACCGTAAGCCTTTGCCCCAAGCTCTACTCTGGCAATATCGCGAATGCGCACAAGACCGCCATTGGAATTAGTACGTATAATAATATTTTCAAACTCATCAACATCCTTTAGGCGACCTCTTGACTGCAGATTATAATAAACCTGTTGATTTTCTCCTGAAGGCTCGGCTCCGATTGAACCGACAGCTGCCTGAATATTCTGCTGCCGAATTGCAATGATCACATCATCTGCGGTGAGTCCAAGAGCCGTCAGCCGTTCTGAATTCATCCATATTCTCATGCTGTATTCAAGTTCGCCAAAAACAAAAATATCACTTACACCCTTAAGACGTACAAGAGCATCTTTTACATTTTTGCTGATATAGTTACTTAAATAAAGCCTGTCATGACTCCTTTCAGGAGAGAGGAAACTGATTGTCGCCAGCATATTGGCAGGACGTTTTCGCACATCTATTCCCTGGACGGCGACCTCCTGAGGCAGTTTCGGCAATGCCAGTTGCACTCTGTTTTGTGTATTTACCTGATCCATGTCTGAATCTGTTCCAACTGCAAATGTAACGCTAAGGCTGTAAGTGCCGTCATTGGAACAGGATGATGACATATAAAGCATATTGTCAACACCGTTTACTGCTGCTTCAATCGGTGCGGCCACACTCTCTGCCAGCACCTGAGAACTGGCACCAGGATAAAATGCTGTTACTATAATTTCAGGGGGGGTAATTTTTGGATATTGTGCCACAGGGATATTTAACATGGCAACAACGCCTGCCAGTGTAATAATAATTGATACCACCATGGCCAGCCGTGGCCGTTCAATAAAAATTCGTGAAAACATGGAATTTATCTCCTGGCTGGTTTGTCTGTGCTGGTGGTTTTTACAATCTGTCCGGGATGAACTTTTTGCAAGCCTTCTATTATAAGCTGTTCCCCTTCTACAAGCCCTGATTTAACTGCCATATACCTTCCAACCACTGCTCCACTTATAATACGGCGCAAAACTACCTGATTCTTTTTATCTACAATCAGCACATAGCGCCCCTTGCGATCTTCCAGAACTGCTGCCTGAGGAATCATTGGCAAGTATTTTCCTTTGCTTTGTCTGATTAAAACGGTAACATATTGCCCCGGCAGTAAAAGCTCATTATGATTGTCAAATACAGCACGAACAGCGATAGTACCTGTGCTTGAGTCGACTACATTATCCAAGAAATCGACATGACCGGATGTTTTAAGAAGTTTACCGCTGGGGAGTCTGATTTGAGGTTTCAAAATATACTGAGTATTCCGGTTTTTATTTTTTAAAGAATCCTTAAGAGCCATCTTAACCGTTTCAAGATCATTTTCACTTATAGAGTATACCACCCGTATCGGATTGAGCTGAACAATTTTTGACAGGCAGCCTGAATCCTGCTCAAGGAGATTCCCTTTTGTAAACGCGGTTCGGCCTATGCGCCCATCAATTGGAGCTCTGATTATGGTATATTTCAGATCAAGCTCGGACAGTTCAAGCCTGGCTTTGGCTTCCTGAAGTCTGGCTTTGGCTTGAAGTTCTTTGGACACAGCATCATCAATATCTGTTGCAGGAACTCCACCGGGACAAACAACATTTACCCGATGCAAATACAAACTGGCATTGGTAAAAACAGCCTGAGCATTAGCCACAGCAGCCCTGTCTGCATCGACTCTCGCCTGATAGGGTGCCTGTTCGACAACATAAAGAATATCTCCGGAATGTACATCAGCTCCTTCTTTAAAATTAACCTGTTCAAGAAAACCTTTTACACGTGTTCGCAACTCAACTGTCTGGATAGCCTCCATATGCCCGACATATTCCACAGGCGGGTTGATATTCTGCTTTTCAACGATTATAATCGTTACCAAAGAAGGCGGGGCACCTCTCTGTTTTTCCGAAGCAGCAGCCTCTGAAAAAAATAACGTTAAGAGCAGACATAACCGCAGGATAAAACAGACGACACAGATACTTGTTTTTATTGGCTGATGCCGGCATAGAGCAAAACTTTCACCAGATACTGACCAAGATTGAACAGAGCAGACTTTGTATTTCATTTTAATAATTCCAGGATTAAAAGTGTAATCACCATGCCCTGACGGGCACAACAAAATATGAAATTTATTATCTGAATATCCATATAGCTGAATAGTTACAATTACTTAACGATTCTGGCATCTATCGCAATAATGCCTTTTGAATCAGCAATAATCGGATTAATATCTATTTCCTGAATTTCGGGATTTGATTCTGCATATTTTGAAAGCTTGACAAGAAGATCTGCTATAGCATCTCTGTTTACTGGCTCCTCCCCTCTGAAACCGTTTAAAATCTGCTGATTTTTAATGTCTGAGATCATATTCAGTGCATCTTCCTTATCCAATGGAGCTATTCCAAATACTACATCTTTGATGATCTCTACATAAATACCTCCGATTCCAAACATCAGCATCGGACCGAATTGCGGATCGCGGGACATTCCTGCTACAAATTCTGTTCCTTTTGAAATCATTTTTTGAACAGCGATCCCTGTAAGTTCATTTTTTGGCACAGATGCCATTATCTTCTCATAAGCATCCGATGCCTCGTCAGATGTTTTAATATCAAGATATACTCCACCCACATCTGTTTTATGAGTAATTCCCGGAGCTACAATCTTAAAAACTACAGGGAATCCTATTTTTTCAGATAAATCAAGAGCTTTTTCTTTTGTTTTTGACAAAACTGTTTCATTTACTGATATCCCTGCATCCTGAAGAGCTTGCTTGGACTCTATTTCGCTAAGAATTGTTCCGGTTTTTTTTATTTTTTGAACTGGTTCAGGAAAAATATCGGTTATTTTTTCTTTATGCATATAAAAATCAGCAACCTTATTGATAGCATTTGCAGCGTCTTTTATACTTGCAAAAACAGGGATATTTGCTTTTTTCAGTTTTTCCCATCCTTTTAAAAAAGCTTTCCAGCGCCAGTTTTCCATATTAGAAGAATTTAATCTGGGATTTCCCATGGCTACTGCAAAAAGTTTGGATCTATTATTTGCTATTTTAATATAATTTTCGATCTCTTTGTTTATAAATTCTGACCAGAAAATTTCATCAAAAGGATTATCTTCTGTTAAAATGGACAAGAGGATATCGAACCCTGAGCTTTCGGCAAGAACATCCAGCATTTCAATTGTATCTATTCCGCTTCCTGATATTATGGAAAAATCGACAGGGTTCCCTATCCATCCAGACATGGCAGAATCTTTTTCTGCAATAAATTTCTGCACATCATCAGGAAGGTTAACAACGTCAAGACCCGCAATTTCACAATCATCTGCTGCAAGAATACCCTTTCCGCCGCCTCCACCTATTATACCTGTTCTCTTTGAATTAATCTGCGGCAATTTGTCAAAAGCAACAAGCAGATCGAGTAATTCATCAAGGCATGACGCTTTTATAATATTACACTGTCTGCAGATTGCATCCCATGCAGCTTCTTTTCCTGCTATGGATGCGGTATGAGAAACTGTTGCTTTTTTACCTGCTCGGCTTTTTCCACCTTTTAACAGGATTACAGGTTTTTTTGTGGAAGTCTTTTTTAAAATTTTAAGCAGTCGCTGGCCATCTGTTACTCCCTCAATATACATAAATATGACTTTTGTATCCTGATCCAGATAAAAATATTCCAGCAAATCAGATTCATTAAGATCAAGTGCATTTCCGTAACTTATAACCTTGCTGAATTTAACTCCCCTTTGCGATGCATAACGAACAATCTCTCCTGCAACTCCACCGCTCTGACAAATTCCACCTACATTGCCAGGCTCCATGGAAAGATCATGATTAAAGCTGATTCTGCTTTTGGGAGAATAGACACCCATACAATTGGGACCGATTAAGCGAATTCCTGTTTCCCTGGCTTTTGCAAGAACCTGTTTCTCCAGTTCATACGCCCTGTAATCGCCTGTTTCACTGAACCGCCCGGTCAAAAGATGGATAACCCTGACCTTTTTTTCTTTGGCCTGGGTAATAAGATCTGCCACAAGGTCTGCCCTGATGCAGCAAATAAGATAATCAACATTTCCAGGGATAGAGATTAAATCAAGATAAACTTTGCAGTTTAATATCTCTTTTTTTTTGGGGTTAACAGGGAAAATATTTCCTGTATATCCTGAATCTATAAGATAACGCATAAAGTGAAACCCAAAGCTGAAAGTTTCATCAGATGCTCCCACAACAGCAATCGATTTTGCTCTAAAGATTGAATCTATAGTGTCAAACAGATCAGTTTTAAGATTTTTTTTATCAGATTTCATAAATATCTCCACGTTCATTAGGTTTTTTAAAACAATGAAAAGGGTTAAATTCGTTTTGCAGAAATGGCGACCCACTTTTCTTTAATAAAAACATCTATAATTTCAAAACCAGTGCTTTTCAGTCTGTTTATAATAATATTTTTATTTTTTTCGATAATCCCTGAACATATAAAAATACCATTATCCTTTAAAAGCTTTTTTACATCATCTATTATTTCAAGAATAACATCAGTTAATATATTTGCAATTATGATGTTAAAACCGTCCATAGTAATGGTATTAATATTTCCAGTGGTAATTTGAAATCTGGACGTTTCAACATTATTTATGGCTAAATTCTGTTTTGCAATCTTTACGGCAATTCTGTCAATATCGATTCCAAAAGTTTTCCGTTTCCGAGTCTGGACGCTGCCAGCAAAAGTATTCCGGAACCTGTCCCCACATCCAGAACTGAATCATCTAATTTAAGATGTTCCTCAAGCATTTCCACACAAAGAGACGTGGTTGGATGTGCACCAGTTCCAAAGGCCATGCCAGGGTCTATCTCTATAACAATCTCTCCGCTTTTTTGCTCATATTCGCGCCACGTTGGCTTAATAACAATCTGTTTGCTGATTTTTTGAGGCCAGAAATATTTTTTCCATGATTCTGCCCAGTCATCCTCATCAATCTCCTGAAATTCGAGCCTGTATTCAATTCCCACATCAGATTGAAGAATATTCAGCCTGTCTGTTATAATTTCCTTCTTTTGCTCTATTAACTCATCGGCAGGAGAATAACCTGTAACTGCATTATATTCCACTTTTATGTCAGTAGAGTCTCCCCATCCTTCAGCCGGCTTTTCATCAGGATCCTGTATAACAACGCCATGTATATCCATCTCAAAAAAAATATTTGAAATTAAATCAGCAGCCATTTCATTATTAAAAAAAACAAATATTACTTTTATTTCCACCCATTTCATATGCTTGCTACTCTTATAAGGTTATAATGGATTATGGTGTGCAGGGAAGGTATATGTAACAGTTCATCTCTTTAAAAGATGTCGGCTACAGAGGATTATTCTTTTTTTCATATGCAATTGTTGAATGAGGCCTGGAACCGTAATCATGTCCGGGCCATACTATAGTATTTTCCGGCAAAGTGTAAATTTTTTCATGAACTGACCTTGATAATTGCTTAAAAGAGCCTCCAGGAAGGTCAGTTCTGCCGCATCCTTCTACAAAAAGGGTATCACCAGTAAAGATATTTCCGGGAATGTATATGCAGATGCTACCTGGTGTATGTCCTGGTGTGTGGATTACCTTTAAAATTGATTCGCCAATTTTAATTTCATCGTTGTCCTCCAGTAATACATCAGGTTTAGGTGATCCCCTGCCGCCAAGAACTCTTGAAAAAGTACTGTTTATAACACCTCCAAGAGATTTTGCGTCTATACTGTGAATCAGCAGTTCAGCACCTGTAGCATTAATAATTGCTGCATTGCCGGCAGTATGATCGGAATGACAGTGAGTATTGATAAGATGAGTTACTTTAAAGCCTGCAT
>JAUVKE010000484.1 GCA_030592105.1 Desulfobacteraceae bacterium | reverse complement strand
CTGAACCGGCGGGGGCACTGGCTTTGGCAGGTTTAAAACAGTATGTGCTGCGTGAAAAGTTGCGGGATTGTTCTCTCGTGGCAATTGTCAGCGGCGCCAATACCAGTTTTAATCGTCTGCAATTTATTGCCGAGCGTACGGAAGTAGGAGAGAAACGAGAAGCACTGATGGCTGTGACTATTCCTGAAGCTCCCGGAAGTTTTTATGCTTTTTGCCATGCTTTGGGACAGCGTACAATTACCGAGTTTAATTACCGGTATGCCAACACTGAACATGCGCAAATATTTGTCGGTGTGCGTCTGGCCGAAGGCACAGGGGAAAGAGAAAAACTGCTGCAAAAACTGCGTGAAAAAGCGTATCCGGTTGAAGATTTAACCAACAACGAAATGGCTAAAGTGCATATCCGCCATATGGTTGGCGGGCATGGCAGACAAGTTGCCGATGAGCGTCTTTACCGTTTTGAGTTTCCGGAATGTCCGGGTGCTTTGTTACATTTTTTAACAGGCATAGGCAAGCGCTGGAATATCAGCCTGTTTCACTACCGTAATCACGGTTCGGCTTATGGACGTATTCTTATGGGCATACAGATTCCTGAAGGGGATGAAATTGAATTCCAGGCATTTTTAAAAGCTTTTGGCTATCCTTACTGGGAAGAGAATAACAACCCTGCTTATCGGCTGTTTTTGAATTAAGGGGTTGGTTATAACTTCGCCCAGGGTACATATTATTTTTTTATAAAATTAAAATCATAAAGCCTTTTTATAGTCTCTTCATATGAATTTACCTGAACGGTTTCTATGGATAATGGCGGTTTGGGAGGTGTATTTTCTTCAAAAGCACGGATTGCATAATCATTTCCACCTTCAAATAAAGCATCTCCAAAAAAAACCACCCGTTTAAAGCCGATATCAAATAAAGTCCGTACGGCATTTGTTTTGTCTTTACCGATAATTCCAATATCAAATGATGTCTGACCGCCCAGTGTAATTTTTAAATCTTTGTTTTCGATAAGAGATGATAACGTATTGTTAAGATGTTTTAATACTTTATCTCTGTACCTGCTGCTTTGATCAAATTCAACGAAGTTTTTTCTGTTAAGCTGAGCGTTTGTACCCTCTTCTTTGAGCCTGCCTATCGGTGCAAAATTAACCATTGAACTACGAAAAGCGATTGTGTCACCGAGTATTTTAATCGATGCAGGGAGCTTAAATGCAGGTAGTTCCTGTGTTGTTTTTATGGTTTCTAATAAAAATTTATAATCAGTTTCACCAAGATGCTTTCTGATATCAAATGATTTAATTACGTTAATTGATATTTTTTTTGAGAAATCACATTGATATTGGATGGCACCATTACTTAGAAAAGCGCTAAACTGTTTCCTGTAACCAAACTTAAAAAGCGGCTCAAAAAACTGTTTTTCCAAAAGTGAAAGATGACTCCCTGCTGCAACGCTGAAAGGCACAGATAAACGGTCAAGAATATCGACCATCTGTTTTGTGATTGGTTGTCTTGGTGGAGTTATGGTATTATCAATATCAAAAAGTGCTACTGTCTCCATTTTTTTATCCTCTTATAATATTGTCAGGTTAGAAACCTGCATGGGCAAGTTCTTATTATGGCTTGCACAAAAACAGATAGACTTCCCATATTTTCCTTCTTACAATTCCTTAACCAGACATCACTGAAATTAACATTATTAATGCTGCCTGAAAATTTGAATTATTTCTTTCATATCAGCAGGAAGAGGTGCTTTAAAAAAGATACCCTGTTTTGATACAGGATGGCTGAAGCTTAATCTTCTGGCATGAAGCATCTGTCTTTTTAAAGACATAATTTTTACAGCTAATTTCTGATCAACAATAAAATTTTTATAAGCTTTTGAGCTGCAATAAACAGGATCTCCCATTACAGGATGACCAATTGCGGCGCAATGCACTCTGATCTGATGAGTGCGCCCTGTATCTAAAATAAGTTCAATTAATGTTGCACCCTGATATTTTTCCAATACTTTCCAGAATGTTCTGGCATATCGACCTTTTT
>JAUVKE010000032.1 GCA_030592105.1 Desulfobacteraceae bacterium | reverse complement strand
TTCAAGGCCGATGGCAGAGCCAAGGGCAACAGGGAGCATACCTGCGGCCACGGCAAAGGCGGTCATCAAAACCGGTCTGGTTCGTATATTAATACTTTCAAGCATTGCTTTTTCAGGGCTTAATCCTTCATTTATTTTTTCCTGGGCAAAATGAATAAGGAGGATGGCATTATTAACAATAATACCGGACAGCAGAATAAAACCCATCATGGCAGGCATGGCCACATGATAGTTCAGAATAAGGAGCGTCCAGGAAGCACCAATGATTGTAAGGGGTATGGAGAGTACTATCATCATGGATACCTTTATACTGTCAAACATTGCCACAAGGGTAAAAAAGATCAATATTACTGCAAATCCAATGGCGCCGGTCATTCTTTTTGCTGAAGTTTTAAATTGTTTTATATCACCGGTCTGCTCCATGGTCACTGATGGAGGCAGAAGAGTACCTTTAAAAGCTTTGTTGAAATCAGCCATAATATGGGAAATTGCAGCTTTTTCACGGGAGCCGTACACATTTAATGTATAGTTTAGCCCCTCCCTTGTAATCATTCCCGGCTCCAGATCGCGGGTGACAGAGGCGATTGCAGCCAGGGGGATTTTACCTTTTGGGGAATCAAGAAGGGTGGAACAGATTATATCGACGGTATCCCGCTGACTAACGGGAAGCCAGACCCGTATGCCAAAATCAAGACTGTTTTGTAAAGGAAATGTCCCCACCTGTGCCCCCCGTAAAACTGTCTGTAACTGGCTTGTAATTTCAAAATTTTTCAAACCATAAAACGCAACACGATTTTCATCTATTTCAAGATTATACACGGTTTTGTCAATGTGCCAGGTTCTTGCAACCGAAACAATGCCTGGGGTCTTGTACATGGCTTTTTCCACCATATTTCCAGCTTTTGCAAGGTCTGTAAAAACAGGGCCGGAAAGCATCACATCTATATTGGCGCGTATACTGGACAAAGCCGTAGCACCGTAATCGACCACATCAAGGCTTTTGATATTATCAATTTGTGCGAGCAGGGGGCGCAGGCTCTGCTCAATCTCCCAGATAGACTTTTTCCGTTCATGCCGATTAATATAAGTGGCGGTAATGGAAATATGATCAGTACCGCTGCCACTCCCCATACTGAGCAGACCTGGCTCACTGCCGATTGCCGAGGAAAGGCGAAGCAGGTTGCCTGTTTCCGCAAGAATTTTATCGACCCGCTTAACAATGAATTCGCTTTTTTCAATGGGGAGATTCGGGTCTGTAACAATATTAACCTTGATTCCCCCTGTGTCCATTGGCGGCATGAGTTCCGTTCCAACGGTGGGCATTACAACCCGTATGCTCACTGCAAAGAGCATGGCAAGAATAATAAAACAGGCAAAATTTATTTTTTTATCCTTGATGGCGAGAGAAACAGCAGTGGAAAAAAAAGCTTGCAGCCGGTCATTTATATAATCAGTTATTTTTTGGAAAAAATTTTCCATCCGTTGAATAAAAGGCTGCTCAATGGCCAGTATTTTTAAAGAGAGAAGCGGTACCGCTGTAATGGAAATAATATAGGAAGCGGTTAATGCCAGAAGCAGCGTTCCAACCAGGGGACGAAATACAGTTTGCGGATAACCTCCAACAAAGAGTATTGGAGAAAGGGCAATCATAGTTGTAATGGTACCTGAAAAATCGGCAAACATGATTTCTTTGGTACCGGAAAGTACTGCCCCATAGATGGAATCCTGTTTCTCCTGATAGTGACGTTCGATATTTTCCATAACCACCACTGCATCATCCAAAAGGAGGCCAAGGGCCAGAATAATTGCTGTCAGGGTCACCACGTTAAAGTCAATGCCCACAATCCACATCAGCGCAATTGTGGACGCATAGACCAGTGGAATAGTGATCAGCACCACCAATACCTGCCTGAAACTTGCCAGAAAGAAAAAAACCACGATTGAAGACATAATAATGGCATCCCGCAGAGCTTCAAACATATTTTCCGTACTCTGAAGAATAATAGCCTTTTGTGTCTCTGTAATTTCAAAATTAAGGTTAGGATATCTGGTTTTAATACGTTCAAGCTTAGCTTCAATAAGGGAAATTGTTTTGATTACATCGGCATCAACTCCCCGCTGGATTGACAAAGCAATGGATTCTTTTCCATTACCAAAATATGAGGCTCTGTTCTCATAATGGCCAAAGTAAATTTCGCTCACATCACCTAAGGCCACATCCTGGGTCAGGCTGAGGCTGCGCAGCGCATCAATCGATTCTTTTCTTTCAGAAGATTTTAGGAGGTAACGGCTTGTTTCATTGGTTATAAACCCTATTGCGTAATCTTTGTTATTATTTTTTAACACAGCCAGTACCAGGCCGATATTAACGCCACATTGATCAAGCTTTCCCTTATCAATAATTATCTGCACCTCTTTTTTATAGCCGCCAAAAATATCAACGTTTGCAACCCCGGCCGTTTTGATAAGTTCATGCTTTAGATCATTTTCCGCTAATTGACGAATTTCCGTCAAAGCGATGGTATCAGAGCTGATACCCACCACCAGCACCGGAGCTGTAGCCGTTGATATTTTGTGAATCTGCGGCTCTCTGATCCCTTCGGGGAGAGATGAACGAATTTTATTTATAGCGTTTGTAACATCACTTGCCGCCGTGTCGAGGTTCTTGCTGTATTCAAATTCAGCTTTGATAACAGCAACTTCATCTATCACTGTTGAATAGACTCTCCTGACCAGGTCGAGGGTATATAATTCCTCTTCCACAGGTACAGCAATGTTTGCTGCCAGTATCTTTGCCGAGCTTCCCGGCTGAACAATCACCACTGCAATTTCAGGGTAATTGGAGTCGGGAAAAAGTTTTTTATCTATTTTTTTGTAACCGACAATACCGGTGAATACAAAAAGAGCCAAAAAAGAACAAATAAAATAAGGCCGATTTAACAGAGGTTCAAGCCAATTGCTATTCATTTTTCTCTCCCTGTTGATCCCCACGGTGCACCTGTATTTTACCATGTGCCGGCAGTTGGCTCAGTTTTGCTTCAGCTCCAACTGCCACGGGAAAAGCTGAACAAGGATCAATCATGGCGTATCTTTTATTCTGGGCTGTGATGGTTACACTAACCGGACTGAAATAATTGTTTTCATATACCATAATTTCTGTTTTATTTTTATTATGCAGTAAGGCATTAATGGGAACAGTGCAGCCGAAACCTGCAAAAACCTCTACATTAATGGTTAGATAACTGTTATTCGGCTTGGCAAGAGGTGCTTTTAAAGAAATTTCTGCCAGGGAGAGTCCATTTTTTGCATCACTGTATAACCTTGATATCCTGCCGATTATTCTCTCTTCAAAAATAACATTTTTGCCGGGGATAATATCAGTCCCTTTGGGAACAAAGCTAAAAATAAGTTTCCGGGCAGAAGAATTAACGGAAATCAGTGGTTGCCCCGGAGTGGCCAAAGAACCTGCCTGTGAATAGATAGTACCGATTATTCCATCAAAGGGTGCTCTGATGGTTAAATAGGAAAGCTGTGCCTTTGCAGCAATAATCTTCTGCATGGTTGTTTCAAGGGCCGCCTTTTTATTAAGATATTCCACTTCAGATGCATCTAATTTTTCTTTTGCAAGCCCGCCGGCTTTAAAAAGAACTTTATTACGGGAATAAAGGCTTTTGGTATATTCCATCTCCTTTTTCTGAGCTTTTTGGGCGCTGTTTAATCCTTTAATATTTGAGATAATTTCACGATCATCAATTAAAACCAGAATATCCCCTTTTTTTACCGGTTGATTTTCCGAAACCAGGACACCTTCTATCCGACCGCTAAGTTTTGAAGAGAGTCTGGCAATATCCTTTGCAACAAGCTGTGCTAAAAATGAACGGGTTTGCTTAAGTTGCCGTTTTTTTGGAGAAACAATTTTTACTGTACAGGTCACCCGGTTTGGAACAGGAGCATTTTTTATACTTTGTTTCCGTTTTTTAAGGAGTATGGCTGCACCAGCAACAAGTAGAATGATCAGCAGAATTGTAATAATTTTTTTCATTTACTCTCTCCATTCTCCAATATGTAGTCAAGGTAAAACTGCGCGTTTTGATATGTATACCCTGCATTAATAAAACGACTTAAAGTTTGTTGATTGCGGGCTCTGGCATAGAGCAGATCATTTATGCTTATGGCTCCCTTGTCAAACCGAAGCTGTTCAACAGCTTCCATTTCCCGGGTCATTGCAAGCTCAGCTTTAGCAGAATAGTAGCTGTCCATGGCTGTTTTAATTTCAGTATTTGCTTTAATCATATACTCTTTTATTTCGAGTTCTGCGTTACGCTTTTCCAGCAGGCTCTGTTCTTTACGAATTTTAGCCTTACAAATTTTAGATTTTTTTATGCCAAAATCAAAAATATTCCATTTTAAATTAAAACCTGCCTGCCACACTTCCTTATTTTTCCAGTCGTCGGCGTTTGGATTGGAGGAATCATTGGGCCCATAATTTCGGCCATAAAAAGTATTAAACACAATCTGTGGGAATAAGGCAGCCCTGGCTTTTTGAACAAGTTTTTCGTTTTTTTCAACATTTAACTTTTTCGTCCGGTATTGTTCAAGATTCTTTATTTCACAGGAGTAATCGCTTTTTACATGAGGTGTTACATTTATAACGATTTTTTCAAGAACAGGAACCTCATCAATATTTAATAAACCGGCCAGGGTTGCCTTAGCAATTTTAATATTGCCGCGAATCCGGCTTTCCTGAGCTTTTGCCTTTTCAACTTCTGCTGCAGACTTTAACTGTTCAACCCTGGCTCTTCTTCCAAGGGTTACTTCCTGTGCAATTACATTATAAAATCCCTGCAATGCCCTGGTGTATGATTGTTGAGCTTCTTTCTGAGCCTGGAGTGCAAGAATATTTACATATAGTGCTTTTACATTATAAATTAATTTTTCACGGGTTAATTTAGTGGCTGAACCGGCTATCTTTTTTTGCAAGGATGCAATTTCCACTGAACCTTTTTGAGCAAAACCGGTAAAAAGAGGTATTTCATACATAATGCCCGTCACAAAAAAATCCTCTGTTGTGGATACCCCTGACGAACCGCCAGTAATTAATGCCGGGGTCATTGGAGCCAGAGTCCGTGGGCGGTTATAATGGGTATAAGAAGATATAAGGTCGATTTTACCAAAATTTTGTGCTTTTTTTTCAGCAAGATCATTTTCAGTAAACTTCTGGTTTATTTGCTGCTTTTGCAGATTCAGATTGTTGGTCAGAGCAAGACTGACAGCCTCTTCCATGGTAAAGGCGCAGGTTTCCCCTATCAAAAAAAGAACCATGATCTGAATCAGAAAAATAAATTTAAATTTTTTTTCCGCCATTGTTTTTTTTGCTATCTCCTTAGCCCTTATTAAATGACTGCCAGATTTCTATCCTGTGCCCCTCAGGATCAAACAGATAAAAAGTTCTGGCGTCCCAGGGATGCTTTTTAACCATAGTTGGTTTTAATCCGGATTTTCCAGCAAATTCCCACGCATTGTCAATATTTTTCACTTCAAGTGACAGAGTAATCCCTTTTCCATTGCAGGTTTTTATGGAAGCACGTTTTTCATCAGCAATACTTAGCCGAGACGTTGTACCAAGGGAAAACTCAACAAACCAGTCTGTTGAAAAAATGACCGGAAAATTTAGATGTTCCCTGTAAAATCGGACTGTTTCTTCCCATTTACTGCAATAGAAAATTGTGTTGGCGGTTTTTATTTTCATGTATCTACTTTTGGGCCTGGTTATAATTTCAGCAATAGATTGAGCTATAACCAACTTCCCAGGTTTTTTAAATTCATTCTTATCAATAACAATTAAATTCAAGGGTAACGTAACTATTCAGCTAATATGTACGGCAGCAGGTATAACAGGTATAATCTGATTAAACCATGAAAAACTCACAGCTAAGAGGTGGTAAAGAAAAAATCTGTTAAAAATATAAGCTTGCGTAATAATATATCAGAAAATAACATTAATAAATTCAGTCCTGATAGATTCTTTCTTAACCTTTTTAATCCGTTCAAACAATTTTAAAGTTTTAATAAGATCATATCTGCTGCGTATCTTAAATCAGATAGACTGAATAGTTATCATATAACCCCATACTTTTTAAGACATTTTCTAAAATCCTGGGGCATAAAATTTTCTTTTCATAAATTGTTGCTTTCTTATTAATGGTGCAATATATGTTAAAAAAAACACTCTTGGTCAGTAGTGTCCGGTTAGAAAGTTGCAAGAAAAAATCCGGGAAGTTTAATTGTTTTTGTAGCATGCAAATAAATTTCTTGAATTTCTAAGTTTGCTCCGCCAAAATTGCAAAACTCGCTCGTGCCTCGCTCAAACAATCGCAATTTTTTGGCTACGCTGCACTAAGAATTCTACGAAATTTATTAAATACGCTACAAAAACAATTAAACTCCCCTCACGCAAAATTCTAACCGGACACTACTGACTCTTGGTTCTTCTTTAGGGTGCCCTTTAATTGATCATACTTACGTTAATTGTCAATGTAATTCATAGCCTTTCGAGGCATAACAAGGAGATGAAAAGGAAATGACAGAATTAACAGAAACAATGGATCAGGCAATAAAAGTCATGGGTGATAAAGAAGGGAAATACCTTACCTTTTCCCTTGCAAAAGAGGAGTATGGTATCAGTATTCTCAAGATCAGAGAGATCATCGGGATGATGGATATCACGGGGGTGCCCCAGACCCCCGCCTTTGTTAAAGGGGTGATTAATCTTCGGGGTAAGGTAATTCCTGTGATCGATTTAAGGGTCCGGTTTAAAATAGAGGCCATGGATTACACAGATCGAACATGTATTATTGTAGTTGAAATCGAAGGGGGCGCTGAGATTATTCAGATCGGCATTGTGGTCGATTCAGTATCAGAAGTACTGAATATTAAAGGCGAAGATATAGAACAAACCCCCACCTTTGGCGTAAAACTAAACACGGATTATATTTTAGGAATGGCCAAGCTGGAAGGGCGTGTAAAAATCCTTCTTGATATTGATCAGGTGCTGAGTCTCGAAGAGATTTCAATCCTCGAAAATGCGGCATAGCCGACCACTTTTTATGTGCCAGGCTGCCAGGTGTTATTAAAGCAAACGTAAAATTATTTATGTAACGGTCTATGGAACATGTTGCTGAACATTATCAATCTTAACAGTTCAATCAAGTAAACCAAAATAATTTAATGAAACCATACAGGGAGAATTTAAAATGAAAAATATGACGCTGGGAGCAAAAATAGCGTTGGGTTTTGGTATCATGATTGTAATTTTGAGTATTTTTGGTAGCATTGGAGTTTTTAATATGAAGAAATCCAGCAGCCAGACCACTATTCTTGCCGGTGAATATGTCCCCGAAGTGATAATGGCTGTTGATCTGCGCGGAGCAGCAAACCGAATGATGTATGAGATGCGGGGGTACGGTTTTACAGAAGAAGAAAGATTTCTTGAAAATGCTAAAAAGGAAGTCCTGCTTGTTGAAAAAACTATTAAAACAGGCCGTGAGCTTGAAAAAAATGCAAAGCATTTAAAGGCGTTAAAAGGTCAGCTTGACCTTGCAACCGAGGCAGTTACTGAATATAAAGGTCTCTCTCTGGAGACAGCAGCTATTAACGCTAAAATGGCAGCAAACAGAAAAACACTTGACAAATCAGCGACAAAATACATGGCGAACTGCAATGACTTTTTAGCAGGCCAGAACAAGGCTTTAAAAAAGGATCTCCAGGAACGTCAGGATAAGATAAAGTTTATTAGCCTCCTTGTTTCTCTGGGCTCTGAGGCACGGGTATCTAATTTTAAATCCCAGGCTCTTAATAACTCCAGACTCATGGAAAATGCTATTACCAAAATGGATGAGACTGCCCCTGTATTGAGAGACCTTCAACAAATCACCCGTGCTGAATATGATATCAGACGCATGAATGATATTGAAAAAGCAGCAAAAGGGTATCAAAAGTCCATGGGTGGTTTTCTTGCAGAATCGAAAAAAGGGGGTTCAGCACGTAAATCTATTTTAAATAAATATCGGAAAGAAATGGATAAAAATGCTGGTCTTTATGTAAAAAACTGTGCTGATTTTCTTGAGGACCAGCAGAAAAAATTAACCAAAGACATGACAGAGCGGAACGCCAAGATTACCATAACAAACGATGTTATTGGTATTTGTAATGCCAGCAGGGTCGGGGCATTTAAATCCCAGGCTCTACGTAATCTTGATATAATGGCTGATGCAATAGAAAACCTGGGGAAAACCTATGTATTGTTTGATAAGCTTATGAATATTACCCGGCTTCCTGCTGATATTCAAAAAATTAACAATATCAAAGAGGCCGGCACTGCTTATAAAACAGCAATGAGCGATTTTTTAATAAACTGGCATGCCACCCAGGAGCTTGGTAAAAAACGTGGTGCTGCAGGTCAAAAAGTTATAGATGCCTGTAAAACCATGGTCGGAGCAGGCATGACCGCTACTGACAAGATAGCCATGGAAACCGCATCCTCTCTTTCCAGTGCTTCAACAATTATGATTGCAGGTCTGATTGCAGCAATTTTTATTGGTATTATTGTTGCTGTTTTTATTATAAAAAATATAACCTCTGCCATTAACCGTATAAGAGAGGGGCTTTCAGAAGGCTCAAACCAGGTGGCTTCGGCTTCCAGCCAGGTGTCGGCTGCCAGCCAGTCCCTGGCAGAAGGAGCCTCTGAGCAGGCAGCGAGCATTGAGGAAACTTCATCATCTTTAGAAGAAATGTCATCCATGACCAAACAGAATGCAGATAATGCCGGACAGGCAGATTCTTTAATGAAAGAGACAATCCAGGTGGTGCAATGCGCCAATGAATCCATGGCAGATCTCACCACAGCCATGGAAAACATTTCCCACGCCAGCGAAGAGACCCAGAAGGTAGTAAAAACCATCGATGAAATAGCATTTCAAACCAATCTCCTTGCCTTAAATGCTGCTGTTGAAGCAGCACGGGCAGGTGAAGCAGGTGCCGGGTTTGCAGTGGTGGCCGAGGAGGTGAGAAATCTTGCTCTCCGGTCTGCAGAGGCAGCCAAAAATACAGCGGTATTGATTGAAGGGACCGTAAAAAAAGTTGGGGCAGGATCTGAACTTGTGGGAAAAACCAATGCTGAATTTTCAAAAGTTGAACAAAGCAGCTCAAAGGTGGGTGAACTTGTGGGTGAAATTTCAGCGGCTTCCAATGAACAGTCCCAGGGAATCGGGCAGGTGAACATAGCACTAACTGAGATGGATAAGGTTGTCCAGCAAAACGCAGCCAGCGCTGAAGAATCAGCCAGCGCTTCTGAAGAGCTGAATGCCCAGGCAGAACAGCTGAAAAGCATAGTTAATGACCTGGCGATAATGGTGGGTGGATCAGGAAAACCCAGGCCGGAAACCAGAAGATCAGCAACGCATTTGGTGGGAGCACGAGAAGCCTCTCCTGCTAAAACCAAAACAAACAACATGGCAATTCCCCTTCAAAAAGCAAAGGAAATAACCCCTGCGCAAGTAATCCCCATGGATGATGATGATTTTAAGGATTTCTAATTTAATTTTTTACGACTGTTTTTTACTCAAATTTTAGGCTTTTTCGTTCCCAGGATCTGCCTGGGAACGAGCGCAAAATTTTAGGATTAGTTCTCACTTCGGCCACTATATCTCAGTTTATGGCTGAAATTAGAAGCAGTCCCCAAATTCTACAATCAGCACAGTATCTCTTTTTCCATGGCTCCCTTTAACCGCTCAAACTCATTTTCCAATTCCGAAACTGCCTCTTTTATGGTATTTAAATCTCCGGCTCCACCGGCTTTTTCCATACAAAAAGCAACTTCGCGTAACAAAATACCCCCCACATTATCGCTTGCCCCCTTAATTGTATGGGCCTGGCGTGTCAGCACTTCCATGTTTTCCGTTTCAATATTCTCTTTTAAAATCCTGATTTGATCCGGGATGTCACCTAAAAAGCCCTTACATACTATTTGTGCAATTTTCTTATCATTATCCAGACGTTCCATCAGTCCGGTTACATCAAACAAGGGGGCGTCCTGAATTTTGGGTTGTGCGATTTGAGTATTATTTATTTCCAGACTTCCTGAATTCTTAAAATCTGTTTTCAAAAGCCATTTATCAAGTACCCTAAGAACTGTAGCCGGAATAATCGGTTTGGGAATATAATCATCCATTCCTGCATCCATGCAGGTTTCACGGTCCCCTTTCATGGCATTTGCCGTCACAGCAACAATGGGAATATGGTCTAATCGAGATAAATACTTAAAAAGAAAAGCTGAAGAACCCGGCCTCCCCTTGAGCTTTAGGGCTTGAGCTTTTTGCTCCTCTTCCCGTATTATCAGGGTTGCTTCAATTCCACCCATTACAGGCATTTGCAAATCCATAAATACAAGGTCATAATCTGTTTTTTCAAGGAATTTAAGGGCTTCCTCCCCGTTAACTGCAAAATCTAAACTGTATCCGAGTTTTTTTAATATTGCCTCTGCCACAATCCGGTTTGTAGTATTATCCTCCACAAGGAGAAGCCGTATTTTTGCTTTTCTGCTTTCACTGATTGAGTGACGGGTTATCAGAGATGCCTCTTTTGCCATATCAGCTTTGGTGGAAATCCCCATAACCTGTCCCAGACAGTCATAAAAATCTGCTTCCCGCAGAGGTTTCGTAAGAAAAGCAGCAAATCCTTTAGACTTGAATAGTACTGCATCACCCCGATTAGCCATGGAGGTTAGAAGTACAAGGTGGGTGTTTTTTAGTTTTTCATCACTTTTTATCGCTTTTCCAACGGCCAAACCATCCATCTGCGGCATCTGCATATCCAGTATGACTATATCAAAAGGGGTCCCTTTATTACAGGCTTCATATAGCATATTAAGTCCATCAGTTCCACTTTGGGCAAGAGCATGTTCAATATTCCGAAAAGAGAGCATCCCTTTTACCACTTCACGATTTGTTTTATTGTCGTCTATAAAAAGAATATTTGCTTTGCTTAAATCACCGATTTTCAAGGGTTCCTGTTTTTTATCCGATTTCTTTAATTCCAACCTAAACCAGAAGGTTGAGCCTTTCCCGTATTCACTATCCACACCGATCTCACCGTCCAACAGTAATAATAATTGTTTTGATATGGCAAGCCCCAGGCCGGTTCCGCCATATTCCCTGGTTGTGGAACTATCTGCCTGGGTAAATTTATCAAAAAGATTCCTCTGTTTCTCCTTTGATATACCAATTCCTGTATCACGGACAGCAAAATAAAGCCTGCAAAAAACCTCGGTTTCCTCTTCCAGGCGGCATAAAACTGCAACCTCACCTTTTTGCGTAAACTTTACAGCATTTCCTATTAAATTAATCAGGATTTGTTTAAGCCTTCCCGGGTCTCCCCTGACAAAGCTCGGCACATCAGGTTCTGTGAAACTAATAAATTCAAGGCCTTTTTCTTCTGCACGAAATACCATTGTGGCAGCAAAATCGTCCATCAGATTTCTTAAGTCAAAATCTATCTCTTCTATGTCCAGTTTACCGGCTTCAATTTTTGAAAAATCAAGAATATCATTAATAAGTAATAAAAGTGATTCTCCGCTCTCTTCTATTCTTTTTGCATATTGACGCTGTGTATCATCAAGGTCTGTATCGAGAAGCAACCCTGTCAGGCCAATCACTCCATTCATGGGGGTTCTGATCTCATGGCTCATATTGGCCAGAAAATCACCCTTAGCCTTATTGGCAATTTTTGCTTCTTCTGCCATGGTATTGGCTCTTTTAGTTTCATGCTCCAGCTGCCTGTTGGTCTCCAGGATTTTATCCTCCACAAGTTTACGGCCGGTGATGTCTATAGCCATTACAACAAGGCCGGCAACACTCCCTTCACTGTCGTATATCGAACGTTTATTTATTTCCACCCACACAGTGTCCCCATTTTTATCTGTGACACAGGTTTCGTGATTAATTAACGGCAGACCTGTTCTGATTATTTTTACATCGTCTCTATGCTGGACTTCTGCCTCCTCTTTTGGAAAAAAATCAAAAGCATTTTTACCTATCATCTCCTCGGGTGTGACTCCAAGCATGTTGGCGAAAGCCTTGTTTGCTGCGATATAATCCAGCCTGGAATTTTTAAAACAGATAAAGGCAGGGATGGCAGAGAGGAGGATTTTCATATTTGCACTGGCTGCTGCCAATTTAGACTGCTGGTTTAAAATGCTTATGTCTGTGCGCCGCAGCAGGTTAAAAATAAATAAAAAAAGCAGGCTCAGCAGTATTATTGTGCCTGAGCCCATGCTGATTAACAAGTGCTGCGCCCCCCTTTTTATTTCGGTAATATTATTCATGACAACCATGTCACCCACGTCTACTCCCCCGGCATCAGACAGGGGTGTTGTGAAAAAATGCCAGACCTCACCGTCGGATGACTTTATAACCGACGAAGTATTGTGAACATGGCTGGAGCCATTGATAAAAGCCTCGATTTCCACAGGGGGGTGGACGAGGGTCGAATAAATCAGCACTTCTTCAGGATAGCGGTTCCAGTCACCTTCGCGGCCAAGCATCTTCATTCCTGATTCCCATTTCTCCTGTTTAAGAAAATTTTTTTTGATGGTCACTGCCAGTTCAACATTTAAATACTGGTGAATATTTTTCAGAATATCCTCAATCGCCTTACCCAGTTCAAGATAACCGATGAGGGTTCCATTATCAAAAATCGGGTTTACTACTCTTAGGGTAAAGGTGCCTAAAGGCCCCAGCTCAATACCCCAGGCAGCCTTGCCGGTCATCTCGGCCTGAAGCGTGGAAAAGCGGTTGACAATGTCGCCAGACATTTCCGGGCTATGAACACGCAGAATATTTACACGGTCGGAACTTTCAAGGTAAAAATGGGTAATACCGTATGCATCGTGGAGTTGAGTAAAAAGAGAGTTATAAGCAGCCAGCAGGCCCTGCCGATCACGGGCTTTTAGCATCCTTCGCAGTTCCCTGTTTTTTAAAAGCACTCCCTGAATCGTTAACATTGCCCGGGCTTGTTCCCCAAGCATCCGGGAAAAGCCTCCTGAAACCTCATCCATGAGCAACCGGCTGGATTCATTTAATCTGTTGCGCTGCTGAATCACCATAATAAATCCGAAACCTGAAACCAGAATCATAATTATGAGAAACAACGGAACCATCAGGCGGCGCTGAATCGGTTTAGCAACCTCCTTTGGCCGTGATGAAACTTTATTATTCATTTAAATCACCCGGTTTATGGCTGTTCACTCAATGTCCAGTAAATATCGATGACGTGCAAGACATCTGTAAATGACCTGGGGTCAGCAGGCTTAATAATATATCCGGATATACCCAGGCCAAAACTTTCAAGCTTATCCTGCTCCTCTTTTGACGATGTAAAGACCACAACCGGTAACAATTTAAGACGTGCATCCTGTTTAATAATTTTTAAAAATTCCAGCCCGTTCATCCTGGGCATATTAATATCCAGAAGAATAAGGCACGGCCTTTTAGAGGCAGCATTATTTAAATATTTAACACCTTCTTCGCCATCTCCACAGACTACAAGGGGGTTGGTTATTTTAAGTTTTTTCAATGCCCGCTTAATACTCATCACATCAATTTGGTCATCTTCAAGGAGTAATATCGGATTATTGTTTTTCATTCTACCTTTCCTTTTTTTGA
>JAUVKE010000295.1 GCA_030592105.1 Desulfobacteraceae bacterium | reverse complement strand
TTTTAAATTGTATAGCTGTATTATATTCATTATTGTCCGGATAAAAAGAAGCAAGAAAGAAAATACCGGAAGTATAATTGTAATTTCCGCTATTGCGAATAAATTTCTTGAATTTCTAAGTTTGCTCCGCCAAAATTGCGAAACTCGCTCGTGCCTCGCTCAAACAATCGCATTTTTTTGGCTACGCTGCACTAAGAAATTCTACAAAATTTATTCAATACGCTACAAAAACAATTAAACTCCCCTCACGCAAGATTCTAACCGGACACTACTGTATTGTATTGCATTTCTGGGACTATTTGCTTATCATTGACTGGTAAAATCCCAGGCCCACCTGGCTCACCAGCATGCGCATATTCTGTATGTCCATTTCTGTTAATGGTTCCTGTCCCTTAATCCGCATGGATAAAAATAACCCCATGGATATGTTTTTAACCATAAGGGGAAAGATTATAATACTTGTTGTGTTTAATGCCTGAAAAATTTTATAAAATTTGCTTGTACCACCATTCTCCTGATTTATATTGTGAATTATATATTCCTTTTTTTCTTTTACGGAATGGACAGGGGGCTCTTTTTTTGAAAGCATGGAAAAGTTAAAGGCTTTGGCAAGGAGAGGTATTTCCGGCCCAAGGCCAAACTTAAATGATATATTGTCCCGTTTTGGTGCAACCATGGCCAGTAAGACATTACGCATTTCAAGCCCCCTGTACATACCCTCCAGGGCCATCATAATTATATCGTTGATGGAAAGCTTGTTGGTTATGGAGGTTGTAATATCGGAGATTGTCCTGGTTAGAATTCCCTGATGTTCCATTATCTGTTTTAAGTTATTGTCACTTTTCCTCTTTGCCCCGTTTGCGGCGGCAATATTCTCCTCAGCTTTTTGCCGGGTTTCATTATTTTCAGGAAAAGGGATCTGAATTGTTTCGTCACAGACTTCAGCAGAAGGAATACTTTTTTTCTCTGATTCAACATCTTTTTTTGGTTTGATGCCAAGTTTGGCCATGCTGGTTTTCATAAAACCGGAAAATTCATTTGCCTTTTCAATGGAATCATCAGCAATTTTTTCCAGATCTTTTATTTTAACAGGGATCAAATTTTTAAATTTGCGTGTCAAACTTTTCAGTTCTGCACGTCTTTCCTGTTTATCTGTTATCATGGAAGCCTTACTCAAATCGCTTGAGTAAGAAGTAATACATTGTAAAGTTTCAAGATCACCTTTTAACGGCCCTTTATGCTTTGGATTAATTTTAACCATTCCGTTTTGAAGCAATTCAGGCAGATTCCATGATTCAGCAATTGCCTGCCCCAGTTCCGTACAGGATAAACGCATAACCTGGCGAAAAGCTTCTTCCTCATCTTTTTCCCCCTGTTTCACAAGGTCGTCTATGGCCCTTTGTTCTTCTGAAAAATAAAAAGAGACAACAAGTCTCCCCAGATATTGCATCATACTGCAGATTAATGATTCTTCAGGCTGTTTCAACCCCATATGGTTTGCAATTTCCTGGGCCATTAGTGAAGAAAGGGTGGCCTCAATTACAAGGGCTTGAAGAGCTGGGGAATCGGATTTTTGGGAAAAATGTTCAAATATGCCCACAGTGGAGGTTAAACTTAAAATAACATCCACTCCCAAAATAACCACCGCCCGTGATATGGTGGTGACCTCTGAAGCAAGTCCTTTATAATATATGCTGTTAGCTATACGAAGAACGGTGTTGGTCATGGAAATATCTTTAAGAATACTCCTGGCAATTCCATGGGCGGAAGAATCTTCTGACTTCGCAGCAGCAATAACTTCACTTACATATTGTGAAATAGCCGGAAAATCACCTTTTCGCTTAATCCGCTGTAAAATAAAATTAAGTATTTCCTGGCGCTCACCTGCTTTTTCCTTATCCTGGCTGTCGGATTTTTTCTTTCCCCCTTTTTTTTCAGAGCATCTGTTAAAAGCTTCAAGCATTGAAGCAGCATTTTCAAACCTGTCAGAGGGCTCCTTTGCCAGAGCCGTATTTACAAAATCATAGTATGCCTTAGGCAGATCGGATTCATGGGATTGCAATGGGGGATGGGACTCTTTAGTTATGGCGTGGCGGAGTTTTTCAAAATCAGTATGGGGAAAGGGGAGACGGCCGCTTATGAGTAAATAAAAAATTATGCCCAAAGAAAATATATCTGTTCGCTGATCAAGTGCTTCCCCTGTAATCTGTTCCGGCGCCATGAAACGAGGCGTTCCTGTAATCTGAATGTTTTTTTCCCGAAGATCGGAAACCGATTTTGCTATTCCAAAATCCATGATTTTAGGGTGCCCGTTTTTTTCTATAATTATATTTGCCGGCTTTAAATCAAGATGTATAATTCCAGCTTTATGTGCGTAGGCCATGGCCGAGAGGAGTTCCTGATAAATATTTTTGGCGAATTCAAAATCAAGGCCTTTTTTCTGCTTTAAAAAATCAGAAAGAAGATTCCCGGAGATCAGCTCCAGAACAACAAAAGGGAGTCCATCCTGTTCGCCAATATCATAAACCTGTACAATACCCTTGTGGGAAATGGCAGCGGCGAGCTGTGCTTCCTTTAGGAATTCATTTTTTAATCCGGATAATTTTTCAGGGGTCAGATTTTTGGGAAAACGGATAATTTTAATTGCAACGTTTCTGTCTAATACAGGATCATGGGCGCGAAAAACTTCCCCCATGGCTCCTTTGCCCAGAAGCGATTTAATCTCAAAACGGCCTAATTTAACGATGGGCATTAAATATCCTTTATATTATCTAAAGCGGCAAAGCCGCAGTTGTTAGTTATCAGTTGTCAGCACTGGAGGTTATTTTGAAATTTAAGGATAAGGAAGATAAATTAATATCGATATTCTTTTGCTGACAACTGACAACTGATACCATATAACGACTTTCTTGTTTTTTATGATAAAAAAACCAAGAGTAAGGTACTAACTTAATTTAGCAGATTCCAATTTTGTAATTATATTATAATAACTCACGATACGTCAAGATTGTACTTTTGAAATCAACAAATATTAAAAAAAGGGGAGCAGAATCAGATTTTTAAAATATCAAAGATTTTTTTTGCGGAGACTTCACCCTCCCTTAAAATCTTAATCCGGTGGGATGTTAAATCTATTATGGTCGAACCTGCACCCCCTTTAAGTTTTCCAGAATCGAGAATGCAGTCTGTTTTGCCAGCCACCAAAGGGTCAAGATTTTTAATATCGCAGCATCCGGGCATACCTGAAATATTGGCGCTTGTTCCTGTTATGGGTATATTTGCTGCTTTTACAAGAGCCAGAGCTCCCCTGTGCTCAGGAAGCCGGATGCCGATTCTTCCGCTTCCACCGGTGAGAATGGAAGGTAAGTCAGGATTTGCCCTAAATATGAGGGTAATCTGACCCGGCCAGAAATTTTCCATTATTTGGAAAGCTGAGTTGGGAATATGGGTCACAAGCCCCGGAATATCCTCCATCCCTGCCACAAGTATGGAAAGGGGCTTGTTTAAGGGACGCTGTTTAATGCGGAAAATTTTTTTCAGGGCATCAGGGTTAAAAGCATCAGCTCCAAGCCCATAAAGGCATCGTGTGGGAAAAACTACAACTCCCCCTTCCTTTATTTTTGCGGCAGCCCTGTTTATGGAACCAGGATCAGGGCTGACCGGATCTATTTTTACTATTTTATTAATAAGCTTTAAGCTCTTCTGCTTTTTTTTCAACCTGCAGGGCCATTTCCTCTTTATAATTGCCCAGTATTTTACTTAATTGGGGATCCACAAGAGCAAGCA
>JAUVKE010000194.1 GCA_030592105.1 Desulfobacteraceae bacterium | reverse complement strand
TCTAAACAGGTATACTCTAAAGATGAAAGCTGGTCTTCTTCGCCGGTAATTTCGGTTATTCCCGAGTTAAATATAAGTTTAATCCCTTCCTTTTCAATGTTTTCAAAGTCGGATTTTTCTATTTTAACCTGATCTCTAGTTTCCCTGAATATAATGGAGACCTTTTTTGCGCCATGGTTTTTACAAAGCCCTGCAGCTTTAAAAGCAGATTTTCCACCTCCTGCAATTACAACGTCTGATCCCCACTGAAATTTATCAGTTTCAGCCCCTTTAAGGAGATCAATGAGGAGATGAAGCCCTGGTACCGGCCCGGCAGTCTCTTTTGAATTTTTTAACAAACGGCTGTCCCATCCGCCGGAGGCTGTAAAAACCGCTTCGTAATCATCTTTTAAAAGGGATTGCAGAGAAATGTCTTTTCCCATAACTTTTTTTGTTTCTGCTTTGACACCCATTTCAAGGATTCCCTCAATATCCCAGTCAAGGATTTTATCTGAAAGCCTGTATCTTGCTATGGCACTTCTTAATAATCCCCCAAGGTGTGTGCCCGCCTCAAATATTGTTGGGTCGTGTCCCAGTCTGGCCGCAAAAAAAGCAGCAGAAAGGCCTTCCACGCCTCCACCAATAATAGCGATTTTTCGATTTGTAGATGGAGCCTTGTACGGGAGTATCCTTTTATTCTCTCTTTTTTCAAAATCAGCCGCAAATCGTTTGAGAAAATTTATAGCCACAGGGTCATCCACATATTTTCGCCTGCAGTCATCTTCACAGGGCCGGGGACAGATTCTTCCTATAACTGTGGGAAAAGGGTTCCGTTCTTTGATAACCTGAACAGCCTGGTGGTAATTTCCCATGGCAATTTGATGAATATATTCACTTATATTTATTCCAGCGGGGCAGGATCTCTGGCAGGGAGTAGTACACATTTCGGTTGTGTACTCCCGCATGATTCGTCTTGTTACAGAGGAAAGGTTTATGATATTTTTGGGACAGGCTTTTTCACAGGCCCCGCATCCTGTGCAAAGTGCTTCATCAACTATGGGGAGACCGTCCTGTCCCATGGAAAGGGCACCGAACTGGCAGGCTTTTACACAACTTCCAAGGCCGAGGCAGCCGATGGAACAGACTTTCATCCCCCCGCTGAAAAGTGCAGCAGCCTTGCAATCATTTAATCCGTCATAGATATATTTTAGCTCGGCATCTGCTGTACTGTAGGTGCAGCCTGGTTTTGCAATATCAGGCTCTTTTGCTTCAACAGTAACTCCCAAAATTCCCGCAATGGCCTCTGCAACGTCGTCCCCTGCGGCCACACATGAATTGGGGGCGGCAGTCCCTGCCACAATCGCTTCTGCATTGGAACTGCAGCCTGGAAGGCCGCATCCGCCGCAATTTGCACCGGGAAGAACATCTTCAATTGAAAGTATCAAAGGGTCTACATATACATAAAAAATTTTTGAGGCAATGGCCAAACCTACACCGATAACCAGTCCGAATCCTCCCATTATAAAAAAAGCATCTGTCATTTTTATTCTCCGGCTTAAAATTTAAAAAAATTAGGTAACTATAGATTGTTAAATAATTAATTTCACAAGGCCAGAGGGAGGAAGGCGTATTGTAATACTCCGACGACCGATAACGCAGTGAAATTATTTATGTGGCAATCTATATTCAGCTGATATGTAAGCAACAGGTATAATCAGATTATACCTGTTGCGTGTCTTAAATCAGCGACGCTGAATAGTTACAAAAATTATTTTTTTGCAAGGACAGCAATTTCTGGAATAACATTTTTTAAAAGATTAATTACATTATCTGCATTTTGTGTAAAGACCTCGACAATTTCATCCCAGGAAACAGGATCTTCATCTTCTTTCCAGCAATCATAATCTGTGGACATGGCAATAACCGAGTAGGGGATCCCCGCCTCGTTGGCAAGAATCGCTTCAGTTGCAACAGACATATTTATAACATCAGCGCCCCAGATTCTAAACATGTTTGATTCAGCGATGGTTGAAAACCTTGGGCCTTCTATGGTTATAACCGTCCCTTTTTCATGGGTATTATATCCAAGCTCTTTTGATTTTTTGCAAAGAATTTTTCTCAGGGATGGATCAAAGGGTTCAGCCATGGGCATATGAACAGGTCCGTTGTCAAATGAATCATGAAAGGATATTTTCCTGTGTCTTGTAAAATCGATAAATTGGTCAAGAATTACAAGATCGCCCCTTCCTATCTCCTCCCGCAGGCTTCCGCAGGCTGTTGTTGCAATAATATGGGTTACGGCCTGGTCCTTAAGGGCTGATATATTGGCCCTGTAGTTGACCTGTGTTGGGTTCAGCTGATGTTTTTTTCCATGCCTTGACAGAATAATAACATCAACTCCGGCTATTTTACCTGCAACAAGTTTCGAGGAAGGGCTTCCAAATGGTGTATCGCACTTGATCTCAACAGATTCTGAAAGGATGGGAGCATTATCTAAGCCTGACCCGCCTATAATTCCTATTTTTACCATTTCTGTTCCCTTTTTTTAAATACCGTCGAAGTATAAAATTAAAATCAGTGAACCATATCATAACTTTCAACAAACTGCCAGTAGCGTTATTTTTTTATTAAGTCCAGGTTATTTTCAAAGCTAATCCTAAGTCGGAGAAAGATCATGCTTTCTGCCTCCGCGCACTGTTTATATCGACCACAATATCTTGAAGCGGCTGCCGCCGTACACGATGGGGCAGAGCAAGTTCCGCTGCTTTTTCAATATCTTTTTTAATTACGGTTTTTCTCCCCGCAAATGCCGCAAGGGTCTTTGCTGTTTTCAGCATTATAATATCTCCCCTGTGCCCGTCCACTCCAACGTCTATGCAGTAATCGGCAATCTCCAGTAAAAGGGAGCGTTCTATGCTTACCCCGGGATATAGCTTTGCTCCCTTTTCTATTTTTTCAACTATCTCCTTTGAATCCTTTTCCCATTTACTGCAAAAAGACGCAGGGTCATCGTCATAAGCAGTTCTTCGCTCCATAATGTTAACACGGGCATCAGGGTCCAGAATCCCCTCTATGTGAACGCATAAACCAAAACGATCAAGAAGCTGGGGCCTAAGTTCACCCTCTTCCGGATTCATGGTTCCGACAAGGGTAAACCTGGCAGGATGGGAAAAGGATACTCCCTCCCTCTCTATTGTATTAACGCCCATGGCTGCAGAGTCGAGGAGGAGATCAACCACATGGTCGTCAAGGAGGTTAACTTCGTCCATATAGAGAATCCCCCTGTGAGCTCCGGCCAGAAGACCGGGTTCGATTCTTTTTTCACCTTTTTTTATGGCCTGCTCCAGATCCATGGTTCCCACCACCCGATCTTCTGTGGCTCCCACTGGAAGCTCCACCACCTTAATTTTTCTTTTTTTTGTTTCAACAGGCCTGTGGGACAAAATTTTATCCCTGCAATCCAGGTGCTGGCATTCCATGCAGAGATCATGCTCATTTTCCAGTGCAAGCTGAAAAGGGCAGTTTTTTATAACTTCGATTTCAGGGAGAATTGCTGCCAGGGCCCTTACAGCCGTGGACTTGGCTGTGCCCTTTTCTCCGCGGATTAAAACTCCGGAAATAGATGGATTGATAATATTCAATATAAGAGCAAGTTTCATATTCTCCTGCCCTACAATAGCTGTAAAGGGGTATATCTCTTTTGTATGCATTAGATTTTTTCCTTTATTATATTAACCAGTTGATTCGCTTGAAGGTCGTCAATTTTAAAATATTTTGCATTGGTTACTTCTGCAAACTGTTTTGCCAGGCCGAACACAACCAGACCTTTTTCTTCCGTATCGACTATAATAAATCTGATCCTTTCATCGGCTGCCATTTTAGCAGCAAAATAGAGGGCTTCTGTAACAGGTTTTTCGTCTCCCAGCGCTTTATTGGCCTTGCCGTCCGAAATAATAATAACAATGGGACGGCCAGAAGGTTCTTTTAATAAATAATTTTGAAGAAGCTCATATCCCCTTAAGATGCCTGCCGAAAAAGGGGTTCTTCCCCCCACGGGCATTTTTTTCAATAGATTTCCGGCCAGTTCCACGGAGGATGTGGGGGGGAGATTAACCACGGCCTCATCCTTTCTAAATGAGACCATGGCGACTTTGTCACGCTTTTGATAGGCATCAAGGAGCAGGGACATTACCGCCCCTTTGGAGGCGGCCATTCTTCCTTTGGCGCCCATGGAGCCACTTGCGTCCACCAGAAAAAGGAGGAGATTGCCTATTCTTTTTTCTCTTATTTTTTCTCTTATGTCCTCTTTGGTTAAAGAGACCGCAATTCCGTTGATATTTTTGCGCTTTTTTTGAAAAGGAGCTGCCGCCCGCAGGGTGGCATCCAGGGCTATGTCTCCGGAAATGTTTTGAGTTGTGCTTTTAATATATCTCCCCTGTTTTTGAAAAATACGGGTTCTGGACCGTTTTCCCGAACCTCTTCTGAAAGTACGATCCTTGGGCGCTGAAAAATTTTTTATTTTAAATGTTTTTCCGACTTCAAAAATTTGTTCCGGGGCAGCATGGCTTTTTTCATCCTCTTTAATATCCGGGTCAAAATCAGAAGGATCTCTTTCTTCAGCGCCATCCTCCCCTTCCATGGAATCTCCGTTCTCTTCCGGCTCCTGGTTGTTTCCCTGATTTTTTGTATCCTGATCGTGATCCTGATTTGTATCCTCGTCCTGCTCTTTTTGATTGTTATTTTTTTGTTCTTCTTTTTCTTCAGGCTGAGGGGGGGGAGGAGGAGCAGAATCTCTTCTTCGATGGGAAAGAACAAATAATGCAATTTTTTGGATATCGTCTATTGTAACATCGCTTCTTTGTTCCAGAGCAGCAACGGCTTTAGCAGCCTGTTCAAGGATAATATCGGCTCTGTGACCGGCCACATTACTTTCAGTACAGAGTTCAGAAATAAAATGCCTTAGATGTTTTGGAAATCTGATTCCAGGCAGAATTTTTCTGGCATTAATAATATTGCTTGAAATAATTTTATTTTCCTGTTTGAATTTTTTAATAAATGCCACGGGATTGGAATCGAAATTTTCCCTCCTCTCCATTAAAAGGATTCGCTCAGCAGGATCGGTTTCTCCTTTTACTTCCACACAAAGACCGAATCTGTCAAGAAGCTGGGGCCGCAGCTCTCCTTCTTCGGGGTTCATGGTACCCACAAGAATAAAGTTGGAGGAATGAGTAAATGAGATACCCTCTCTTTCAACCACATTTTTACCTGATGATGCTGCATCCAGAATAACATCCACGATATGATCATCAAGGAGGTTGGTTTCATCTATGTAAAGAATTCCCCGATGGGTTTCTGCAAGGAGACCGTGCTGAATTTC
>JAUVKE010000093.1 GCA_030592105.1 Desulfobacteraceae bacterium | reverse complement strand
AGATAATATCATTATAAAGGAGGGTTAAAAAAGCTGTCTTTACTGTTAATTCATTTGCCCATCTATAGTCCCTGTTATGAAAAACCTTAAAATACCTCTCTTCCATGAACCTGCACAAAGGAGCCATCTCCCCTTTTTGATAAACCAGTTTCGCGGCGTCTTTGCCATCATCCCTGTCCTCCGGTTCCGGCAGAAGCATTTTCTGTATCCGCTCCACATAAAGGCTTTTCATAACCAGATTGGGAACTTTCAGGATCACCTGCAAATCCTCTGTGTCGCCGGCAATGGTCAACACCCCAAAAAAATAGAGAAAAGAGGTCAGAAATGTATTGTCCCTGGATTTATCCGTCAGCATCTCTCTGATCCCAAAGCGCTTACTGATTTTGGATACAACAACCTGCTGTTTATTCTCCATCAGGCTCATTAAAAGTTCTCTTCCCCTGGGAATCTGAGCAATATACTCAAGCTTTGATTCATCCATGGCAAGATTATCATCCAGCATCTCCCTTGGATAACCGCATCTTTTTTCAAACTGCTCAAAAAAATACAGACAAAGAGTCGGATTATAAATATGTTCATCTGTTGCATGGGAAAAAGTATAACCGTTGTAATAAGTCTGCATCAAACTTACAGCTTCTTTGATATTTTCCTTTTCAAAACCGCATTTATCAATAATCTTTTTAAGTACATCTTCAACTTCATTCTGCTTAAACCCGCACAGGTCATTAAACTCAGGCTCAAAATAGATATTTTTTGCAATATTGTATCCGCTTGTAATATCGCTCATAACAACAGGTGAAACACCTGTTATAAAAACCCGGTCAAACATGGAACCTGACGTTGAGGCTTTTACAGCCTTGAAAAAGGTTCTTAAAGGGCCTTGGTCATGCACAAGAGTTTCATATCTCCTTTCTGCGCTCTGCACCCCCATCATTACTGTATTAGCAAAATTATCATATTCATCTATGAGCAGATAAATCGGGTATGAAGTCATACTGACTGAACTTACCAGGGATTTAATAGAACTCATGGCATCGGTTCTGTTCACTTCAATATCAGGAAGATTATACTTCCCATAATAGAGAATAAATCCTTTGATACAGTCATTAATATGATTAAACAGAGCCTTTTTCACCTCTCCAGCATTTCCTGTGGGATCAACACAGGAAAAATCTAATTTCAGAATAAAATATGAATTCCGTAATGGTGTTGGATTCTTACCGATTTTTAAATTTCCAAAAATTGCTTTAAACTCATCCTTTTTTGCAACATCATAATAATTTTCCAGCATTGAAAGGACAAGGCTCTTTCCAAAGCGTCTGGGACGAATAAACAGTTGAAATTTTGTATCTTCGATCAAGGGGATTTTGTCTGTCCTGTCACAATAAAAATATCCTTCTGTGATAAGACTTTTAAAGTCGGATATACCGTATGGAAATTTCATTGTGAGATCCTCCTCTCACAGCCACGCAGATTTTTTTTAGTTACTTTCATCTATAGGGTGCCTTGAAAAATTAGAATTTCCGTCTGAGGAGAAATCTGCTCCGTTGATATCATTTTAGTGCTTTTAGTTTGATGCATATGGGGTACTCCCCACCCTACCCTGTAAGACCTTGAAATTTTAAGGCATACTTCTTAAAGTCAGTAGTCTTTTCATACATCAAATGTACTTATATGTCAAGAATGAGGACATGATACTGCTTCTAAAAATAAGTTGCAATTAATCGAATAAAATTTTATTACTTTTTTGCCTGAGCCCCTGTTTTTCCCTAAATTTCAGGCACTTCTGAACATTCTTTTAGTTTTTCAATTAATTCAGCACTGTTTTCTTCACCTAAAATACCGATTGCATCTGCCCGGCACCTAGCGCAATGATACATTTGCGGAATATATGCAGATGCCTTTTTTCTAATTTTTTTTACGACTTCTTCCGAAGGCCCCTCAAGATTTGCAAAAGCGGAGCCTTTATTGGAATAAAAGGGTACGCAGTTTAATATGTCAACTTTTAGTTCCCCCATTTTTTTTGCAATCGTTTCAATATGATCTTCATTTATTCCCGGTAAAATAATGGTATTTACTTTGGTTGTTATCCCTTTTTCTTTAAGCTTTTCTATTGCTTCAAGCTGCTTTTCCAGAAGAATTTTTATTCCTGTTTTTGGGGAAAGCACCTTTTCCCCATACCGTATAAATGAATATATCCTGGCTCCGATACCATGATCCATGGCATTTAAGGTCACAGTTACATGGCTTATCCCAAGTTCTGCAAGTTCGTCAATATAAGGCTCAATGCCCAATCCGTTTGTAGCAAGACAAAGCATTATTTCCGGATATTTCCCCCTTACCATGGTTAAAGTCTCCATTGTTTCTTCTGGATTTGCAAAGGGATCTCCGGGACATGCAATACCGACAACAGAAATATTTTTTATTTTTTCAAACACAAATTCAAGATATGCCATGGCCTGATCCGGCGTCAACACGGCGCTCGTTACTCCTGGTCGGCTTTCATTGACACAATCGTATTTACGGTCACAATAATTACACTGTATATTGCACCTGGGTGCCACCGGAAGGTGCACCCTCCCAAATTTTCCACGTATTTTTCCGTTAAAGCAGGGATGATTTAATGGCTCCACTTTCATCCTCCATCAGGCTTTGTCCAAACCCAGAAGCGTCTCGAAGTCTTCCTTGATTTTTCTCCGATTTCCCTGGTGTCCCGGGTCTCCAGTTGAGGTATTGGGAACAGAAACCGTTTCTCTCGCACTATTGAGCATGAACTATTTCTTAAAATTTTAATTTGAATTCCGCAAAAAAATAATCGCCATCTTTATCACCTTCATAGATATTTTCAATTACATCCTTTCCAAAGGCATGACCATAATATAGATTGCTGGAAAGATATTTTGAATAGTTGTAGATGATCATCATTTCTAAAACTGTGGCTAAATCCTCGGCTCCGCCACTCGGACGTGCGATATATCCAAATATTGCTCCATCTTTCCTGGTTGGGCCGGCACCCATGTACCAGCGGTCATTTCCCTCACTCAGACGCAGAAAATGGAGATCCGCTCTGATAACCACTTTCTTTAATGGTTTAAGAATTATCTGCAAAAAGAGATCTTTATTATTCATCATATTATAAAAAGGGAAAAGGGCGTATTTTCTGGCTGTGGGAAGGATTTGATAAAAGGTTTCATGATCACCGTCTGCGGGATCAGAATCTCCGGATGATGCAAAGTAGCCCGCCCTTATCCATGGTTTCCACGGAATATGAGTGAACTGAAATCCTGCCTCGATATCCGCAGCCCAGGCGTCATGGTCATAAATTCCCCAGTCCCCAGTCTGATATGCGCCCCAGAAAAGGGCATCAAAAACACCCAGTTTCGTTTTGGCGGTTCCCAGCAGGTGGGTACCGATGGTATGGATTTTTATCTGGCCCTGGTCTAAAACATTTGTTCCGGTGTTATCTACCGAGGCCGAGATATTTCGATCATCTTTATAATAGAAATAAAAGAGGCGTCCCTCGGTATTTGGTAACCAATGATCGTATTTCATAGTGGCTGTCAACGTAAAAAGGTCGATGTCGTTAATAGTTATATGGGCATCATTCTCAAATCCACCCTGGGTCGGATGGGTCAGGGTGCTGTGCAAATTGAAATTTTGTTGATCATAGACCGCCTGAAGCCCGTCAAAGCTGCGGCAAAAACTTGACCAGCCAAAAGGACCAATAAGCCGTTCGGCAAGGCGAATTTTTTTGAGCCAGTTGATCTTGGGGTCTTTGTACATCACCTCCAGACCATCAACATAATCGAATCTGCCCATGCGGGTTGAAAGCCCATTCAAAAATAGTTTGGGAACGTCAATGTAGGCCTGGCGGATGATAGTACTATGGTAATTTTTTTTTCCCCCGTGCAAATAATAGATTGCTCCACAGCCCAGCGGCCCCTGGGGAGGCGCAGCAACCGCATCATCCGGAAGCCCCCACTTATGTACATCCTGTACCTGCATATAGAATCGTACAGGAGAAAAATTCAGGGACAAACCAAATCTCGTGCGTGTAAAAATATAGTCATAGCTATTTTCCGCAGTGGAACTGTATGGTTCAAACCAGTTCCAATGGGCATACCGGGTCACGACTTCCCCGTTTGCTTCAAAGCTGCCTTTTCCGACATCAAATTCAGCAATAGTGTAATTAGAATTTGCCACCATAACAAAAAGCTGAATTTCTATAATAAAAACAAACAGCAATATGCCGATAAACAATTTTACACGTTCAATTTTCACTCTAATTTCTCCTTAAAAGGTATTGATCCAAAACCTTGGGAAATGCGTTATTTTTGTGCGAGTTTTAAGTAAATTTTCAGGATATATAGACCGTCACATAAATAATTTCAGGGCTTGGCTCACTAGCCAATGTCAATATCTGCATATTGCATCTGGAAAATTATCATCCATGTTTTTGCAGGTTCATTTTAATTTTGATCTGCCAAAATATATTGCCCCTGAAGACAACTCTTTTTGCAATCACCAGAATCAATACAGTTGTATTCCTCCGGTTCCGTATTCATTTCGCATACCTTTGCGCACAACCCGCACTGATTACAATCGTTCGATTTTCTAAACCGTAATAAGCCAAGTCTTTTCAGCGACTCCAGGGCTCCTCCGGTGGGGCAAAGGTACCTGCACCACAAATTTCCAAATACTCCACCCGCCGCAAGTAGGGGCAACCTTGTGGTTGCCCTAATCTGGGCTACCACAAGGGTCGCCCCTACTAATGATATTTTATTAATTCAATAAACGCTTCCACCCTGGTTTTAAGCTGCCCGATATCTTCCATGCTGTAATCCGTATCAATTCGAAACACAGGGATATTTTTTTCTTCAAGAGCCTTTTGTATAAGCATGGACTCCATTAAATAGGGCTGACAAAACTGCAAACCATAATGAATTACCCCGTCTGCCTTGTAGTCCCTGGCCATTTCAACTATATGCTCAAAACGGTCCGAATTTGGTGTAAAAATGGCGCAATCAATTTTAAAATAGCGGTCAATAACGGCTTCCATGAGTTCTTCCACGGTGCTGCCGGTATTATCTGTTAAATTGCGGGTTCCTCTTTCTCCTACGCAGGATTCCTCACCAACAATTACTGCGCCGGATGTTTCAATTATCCACGGAAGCTTCCAATTTGGAACTGCCATTGGGCAGCCCGATATCAGGATGCGCGGCGTTTTTTCAGGGAATACGCCTTCCCTGTTTTGTATGCGCTTTTCAAGCTCATCGCATATCTTGTTTACTGATTCAGTAAAACGGACTGGGTTATCGTAGAAAAAAACCTGATTGGCCAAAAGGGCGTCAAGGCCGGAAACAGGAGCAGGAACAGCCTTGCGCAAAGCCGACAATCTGTAAATGGCCCTTCGGTTATTATTAACGATTTCAATCCCCTTTAAAAGCCTTTGCGTATTAATTTTTATACCTGTAAGTTTTTCAACAGCATTTTTAAAACGCCAATACTCGGCCTTTAAAAGACTTCTCCCTTTAATCGATTTAACCTGTGGTAAATCCATCACATAAAGATTGGGAACAAGATTGTTTAAGGTCTCATAGGCTTTTTTTTTGCCGTCGCAGGTGTTTTCTCCCACAATCATATCTGCTGATTCCAGATAGGGACAGACTTTCCCCAGCTTGAATCCAAAGGCCGATTTAATCAGGGCACAAGTATTTCTTGGAAGATACTTCTCCACTTTTTCCACCGCAAAATCTGCTCCAGCGCAAAGCCCCACAAGGGTTGCATCTGCTGCCAGCACGATCTCTTCCGGCACAAAAACACAAAATGAGCCGATCACTTTTTTACCGGCTGCTTTTTCATCCATCAGTTCCTTTACACGCAGGCCATGAATTTCACTCATCACAAAGTCAAAATAGCCCATGGCTTGGGGCCGGTTTTTTTGCGAAAGATAAATATCCTGGTATCCTTTTCCCAGAATTTCAAGCAACGCATCATGTGCTGCAAGATCCATCCCTAAGCTTTCCCACATGTTTTTGTAATCGTCGCTCATATTTTTTTTATTTCCTTTTTATTGATTTCCTGATTTGGTGAAATTATTGCTGCATCAAGATCCTTCATAAATTTTTCCATATCCAGACCATATTTTTCCACAACATTTTTAATTGACTCGAAAAGTGACTGGCAGCAGATACATTCTCCTCCCTTTTCATCATACTGTTTAAAAACTACCTCGGTTTCCCTGTATTTTGAAACAACATCCAGGACAGTCATTTCCGGGCTAATAAAATTTTTTCTTTTTGATAAAAATGATTTAATTCGCAAATTTTATAAATTCCTTTAACTGTTTAAACTTATAAATTTTATTTATATATAGGATGTTCCTTAATGTCAAACAGGAAATAATGATAACATAAAAGAAGAATTATAGTGACTATTCAGCGAAACAACCGGGTTCAGCCCTGATGGGTTCTTTCTCAACGCTCTCTAATACGTTTGTTTTTCAACAAAAAATGGAAAGAATGGGGTCAAACCTACTTTTGCACCTTCTTAATATTGATCTGCTTTTTATAGGTATGCTTTTAGTTTTCCAGTTATATTTTTAAGCCTCGAAACTCTCTTTTGATAAGACAAAATCAATATTTAGCCCTTCCATTTTATCATCAATGGCCAAAGATAAACTTGACTCCATTTTTTCCTGCAGCAACGGTGAAAAACAAATTTCAAGAATTAAAAAATATTTTTTCACAACATTACAGTAAAATAGAAATATGGCTTTTTAATTTTTTTTATGCGTAAGGGCTGGGTTGAAATAAAAAAACTTGACACATGATGATGGTTTATTTATTAGAGTATTCAATATAAGTTTTGCTTGCCTAACAATAAGATCGTTCTTGAAAAGAAAATGCAGCGCAAGGATGGGCTTCTGCTTAAATTTTTGATCTAATTTTAAAAATTGACTTTAAAGTTGCAGATGAAGATGCCTGCAGAATGGAACATGCCCTTGGTTCGGCTACCTTAGGCAGATTTATTGATAAAATTAATTATCTGACAATCTATAGGCTCTTTATTGTCTTGAGGCATATGGTTGAATAGTATTTTTTTAACTTGGAGTTAGAAGAATAAAACAATAACATTAAAGACTAAACTTGTTATGCTTAGCTTAAAAAAAGGAGACAATAATCAATGATAGAAAAAAAACAATGCGCTCAAATCGGTGGGAAAAATATAATCAATTGGGATAAGCAGGAAATTAATCGTAAAACGCAATTAAAATTCTGGGAGATTGATCACCTTTTTAAATGCCCGGTGGTGGGTATGTGTCTTACGCTTTCGGAACAAAAACAGCTCCTTAAAAGAGTAGGCCTTTCAAGTAAAAAGAAAAGCTCTTTTGAAATTCACGAGACATTAGTTGCAAGTTCGGAGAACGAAAACCGGTTGGCGAAACGTGCAGACAGCATGCTGAATCGAAAGTTTGGCAAAGAAATGGCACCTGTGCTTAAGCTCGAGCATGGGGAACTCATGGCGCATTGCAAAGCAGCTTTTGACTCTGGGGATTGCGTTGGCGTTTTATGGGCACTCGCGGTCACTCCTGGCTTGCCCGCTGAATTTAAAAAAGAAATTTTTGGAAAAATTCATATGGGCATGCATTTAAGTGGTGAACAGAGCAGAAAACTAAAACAAAAACTGGCCAGACAACAGAATGAATTAAGTAATATGCGTCAGAACATCAAAACCGCAGCGCGAAGCAGGCGCTTACTGCAAGATGAAAATGAAGAGTTCAGGCAAAAGCAGGTGGATTTGGGGATAAGGTTAGCAGTTGTTGAAAAAGAAAAAAATAGATTAAAAAAAGAGCTTGCTGAATTGGATAACGGATTTCGTGCTGCTAAGTTCGAGGAAATAAATCTGGTCCTAAAAAAGAAACTGGAGGTGCTATGCGGGAGTTGTAAGGAAAATAAACGGCAGATGGTTTTGCTCAAAGAAAAGAATATGGGACTTTTGGCGGAACTTGAACAGCAGCGGGAATTGAACCATGATTTCAGGAAGGAAAGCCGGGAAATAATCGAAGAGGTTCTTGCTCTGAATCGTTGTGATGCAAGTTGTCCGTCCTTTGATCTGTGTAAAAAACGTGTTTTGATTGTCGGTGGGATTATCCGCATGGAATCACTTTACCGTGGGCTCATTGAAGGGAGTGGCGGTATCTTTGAATACCATGACGGCGTCATGAAAAAAGGTATTAAAAGGCTTGAATCCCGCCTTCGGCGTGCCGATGTTGTACTTTGCCCTGTTAACTGTAACAGCCATGCAGCCTGTTCCATTGTTAAAAACCTGGCAAAAAAGCATAACAAAACAGTTCATATGATGGCAAATTCCAGCTTGAGCTCCGTTTCCAGAGTCATTTGGGACGTCAATAACGATAGTGCTATTATCAATTAACAGTCAGACGGTGAGGCTCAAAGAGAGTCGTGAAATATTCGTAGTGGAATTAAGTAGCTTTGACATATGGTGACCAAAGTTAGTACCTTACTATTGGTTTTCTGTCACAAAAAATAAGAAAATCGTTATATGATATCAGCTGTCAGTTATCAGTTGTCAGTAAAAGCATATCAATATAAATTTGTGTTCTTAATTTTCCACAAGAACCTTTTGAATATGTAGAAACCTGGCAAAATCTTTTTCTGAATCTCGT
>JAUVKE010000129.1 GCA_030592105.1 Desulfobacteraceae bacterium | reverse complement strand
TTTTTGAAAAAAACGTTTATTTTTAAAAAACTTTTCTTATAAAATTACAATTCGTTGTGATAATTGAAGCATTTTATCCCATATTAGGCATAAAATAATTAGCAAGGTCGTAAGCGGGAATTGCTGGGCGGGTGCTAAAGCTAATTGGAAAACGTTAATTCAAGAATCCATCCGCTTATCCTGGGAAGGTGATCTGTTAAACGCCATTATAATTCTTAAAAAAGTACCAAAAGAGATAGATGACCCACGTTTTTTTGCCTATCGCGCCGGACTTTTGCTTTCTGTCGGTCGCATTAATGAAGCATCCGCAGATATCGAAAAAGCAAGGAAACTGGAACCTGCTTATGCATTACCTCTCCTTTCGATCATTGCGCTGGCACAGAACGATAAACCCAGGGGATTGGAACTGGCAATGGCAGCTGTAAAGAATAACCCTGAATCTGCAACTGCAAGAGTGGCGCTTGCGTATGCTCAACAGGCTAATTTTGATTTTCAGGCCGCGCTGGAGAATCAAAAAAAAGCGGTGGCATTTGAAAAAAACAATGCCCTTGCATGGGCGCGCCTGGCCGAATTGTGGCTCTCTTTTGGTAAGCTTGACAAAGCGATTAGTGCGGCACAAAAAGCGGTCTTGCTAAGCCCCCATTTAGCGCGCACCCAAACTGTTCTGGGTTTTGCTCACCTGTCACGGATAGAGATTCATGATTCAACAGTGGCTTTTGAAAAAGCCATCAAGCTGGATCAGGCAGATCCGTTACCTCATTTAGGAATGGGTCTAACTATGATCCGAACAGGCAATTTAAAAGATGGGCGTGCCCAAATTGAAATTGCGGTTAGTCTTGACCCAAACAAGTCTATTATGCGCAGCTATCTCGGTAAAGCGTATTATGAAGAAAAACGGAACGACAAGGCTGGTGTACATCTTGATAGCGCCAAAAAACTTGATCCTAAAGATCCAACGCCCTGGTTTTATGATGCGATTCGGAAGCTGACAATGAACTGTCCGGTGGAAGCTATGCGGGATTTACAAAAATCGATCAAATTAAACGATAATCGGGCTGTTTATCGTTCGCGTCTGTTGCTTGATCAGGATATTGCCTCTCGCAGTGTAAGCCTTGCCCGGATTTATAATGAGCTGGGTTTTGATCAGCTTGCCCTGGTTGAAGGATGGAAGTCGCTTAATATCGATCCAAGCAATTATTCTGCTCACAGATTCCTGTCTGATTCATACACTGCCCTTCCGCGCCATGAAATCGCCAGGGTCAGCGAATTACTTCAGTCGCAATTGCTGCAACCTGTCAATATCAACCCGGTACAACCCCACTTAGCGGAAAGTAAATCATTTATTTTGGCTGATGCAGGTCCCGCCGAAGCATCATTTAATGAGTTTAATCAGCTTTTCAATCGCAATAGGTTAGCCTTAATCGCCAGCGGTGTTGCCGGAAGCAATTCCACTCTGGGTGATGAAGTGGTTCAATCAGGTGTGTGTGGAAATTTTTTTTATAGCCTGGGGCAGTTTCACTATGAAACAGATGGCTTCAGGGAGAACAACGATCAGGAGCGTGATATCTATAATCTGTTTGCTCAAATACGTTTAACCCCAACGACCAGTATTCAGGCTGAATATCGCTTTAAAGAAACGAATGCTGGTGATTTACCTCTCAGGTTTGATCCTGACAATTATGATGCTGAACTTAGACAAGAAGAAGAGATTCAAACTATGCGGTTTGGTTTGCATAATGCGTTTTCACCAAATTCCGATATCCTTTTTTCCTTGTTTTATAAGAACGGGGACGCTCAAATAACATTACCCGTTTTATTTTCAACTGTTGATGAAGAAGGCTGTCTGGCTGAATTACAGTATCTGTTTTATTCTGAAAGATTTAATATTATCAGCGGTATGGGGCATTTTAATGATGATTTAAAAGAGGCTTATACGATTTCCATTCCATTTATTTTTCCACCGGTGGTTATTAGTGAAGTAAACAAGACTAATATCCGCCATAATAACTTATATTTGTACTCTTTATTTAATTATCCGAATAATGTAACCTGGACTCTTGGTGCGAGTGCTGATTTTTTTGAATCAACAGTAGACCGTGAAAAGGTTAATCCCAAATTGGGTTGTGTCTGGAAATATAGTCCCTCTACTACGTTTAGAGCAGCAGTGTTCCGAACTTTAAAAAGGGCATTAATCGCAAATCAAACACTTGAGCCCACTAGTGTAAGCGGATTTAATCAATTTTTTGATGATGCCAATGGAACAGATGCATGGCGCTATGGTGTCGGTATTGATCAGAATTTTTCCGAAAATGTTTATGGAGGAATGGAATTTTCTCGTCGTGAAATGGACGTTCCTTTTTTAAGTATTTCTAACCCTTTTGCACAGCCCAGTGTATTGTCAACTGATTGGGAAGAACGCTTTGGACGTGCTTATCTTTACTGGATACCTTATTCCATGTTGGCAATTAGTGCTGAATTCGAATATGAAAAACTTGAAAGAGATGATGAATATGTTGGCCCGGAACAATTTACGTGGATCAAAACTTTTCGGATTCCATTAACAGTTAGTTTTTCTCATTCGTCAGGATTTTTTTCAAAATTGAAAATTACCTTTGTAGATCAGGACGGTGAATTTGGCGATCCGCAGATAGTAACGACGACTGGAAATGACCAATTTGCAGTTGTGGATGGCACTATCGGTTATCGACTACCGGAAAAGTTGGGAGTTGTTACGGTTGATGTTAAAAATCTGTTTGATGAGCAGTTTCAATTTCAGGATACGGATCCTTCAAATCCACGTATTTATCCGGATTGCGGTATTTTCGTCAAATTCACAACGATTTTTTAGCAAGGAATGTTAACGTAATGCATATTTTTAGTTTAATTTTCGATTAGTCATGAGATAATTATAATTTCAATTCAATTTTTATAAATTAAAGAGGAGGTAAAAGATGCGTCAATTTTGTTTAATGCAAATAAATACAAATCCGCATAATGATCTGTTTAAATTTAACCCGACACCAGGGAAACAAAAAGAGACGAATCCCGATATTACTTCACTCAGTAATAATGCAGATTTAACTGTAAAATGTGAAGTACAGATACAGCCTGATCCTGATAATACAATTCTATTTCAGTATGAACAAGGTGAGATTTTTTCCGACATATTATCCTCAAAAAATAATATGAATCTACATATCGGGCTTGATGATACTGACAGCGATTTAATCAAGATTGAGACTAATGGTGCGGTCGCAGAAAATACTGTTCAGTTTGATAACAGATTGGGAGTTTTAAACATAAATATTTATCCAGGCAGTATATATCTTTTTATATTTGGCCGTTATTATCGATTCTTTTAGTTTTATATTTATCAATTGTGAGTTTTTATAATTTCGGATAATTTTTTAAGACTCAGGAGTCTGCCCCTCGATATTCGATATATGGAGACAATGAAAATTGAAGTTATGGCAGTAACTTCAATATATCCAGCAATTATAATTGATATGCTAATGGAAAAACAATCTCATAAGATCATACAGTATCCTGCTCCAGGAACACATATGCTCCTGTTCAGAGGAGATACACTTGATTTTAGACTTTCCATCCCGGAAAAGATGAATGGTGCTGCATGGATACGCACGAACCTGGGGCATGCAGATATTACACGGAAAGAGATTATGCGCCAGGTCTCTTTTGATGTTCCACCTCTGGGAAGGGACTGGTTTGACATCCCTATGACGCCAGCCGATTCCGATTCTTATAAAGCGACCCTTCCTTTGTTCGATGTGGGTCATTTTGAAGCAAAATGTTTCTTTGTGCCAGCCGGTTCTTCTCATCCCCTGTGGCCGGCAGGCTCAAATATAGTTATTAATGTGAAACCTGCTGATACATGTTGTGCAAATATTGTTTATAATGCGTTTGTTCGTCAATTTGGCCCTAATAAAAACGCAATTAAAGTCCCTGAACCATTATGGTCGGGTTTTATAAAAAAAATTGATAATGCAGGCTATTGTGTAATCCCCCCATCCGGAACATTCCGGGATCTTATTAAAGAACTCGATTTTATTCTGGGAGAACTTAATTGCCGGTATATTCATCTCCTCCCCATACACCCTACGCCCACAACATACGGCCGCATGGGAAGATTCGGAAGCCCTTATGCTGCTTTAAGCTTTACAGGAATTGATCCTGCTCTTGCCTGCTTTGATCCCCGTGTCACTCCTCTGGAACAGTTTGGGGAACTGGTGGATGAAGTTCATAAACGTAATGGCAAATTGATAATCGATATTGTAATTAATCATACAGGATGGGCTGCAGATCTTCATGAATCTCACCCCGAATGGCTTGTAAGGGGCGAGGATAAGAAGATTGAGGTGCCTGGTGCGTGGGGTGTGAAGTGGAGCGATCTTACAAGGCTTGATTTTTCACACAAAAAGCTTTGGGAGTATATGGCAGAGATCTTTCTATTATGGTGCTGGCGCGGAGTCAGCGGGTTTCGCTGTGATGCCGGCTATATGATTCCGATTCCGGCCTGGAAATTTATCGTGGCATCGGTCAGGGAGCAGTATCCTGATACTCTTTTTTTCCTTGAAGGGCTTGGCGGAAAAATATCCGTAACAAGAGATATATTGAGCAGGGCTAATTTTAATTGGGCTTATTCGGAACTATTTCAGAATTATGATCGCCGGCAGATTGAAAAATATCTTCCAGAGGCAGCAGATATATCTGCTTGTGACGGGATAGCAATCCATTTTGCCGAAACCCACGATAATAACAGACTGGCTGCTCGTTCAAAAGAATACGCGTCCATGCGTACCGGGCTTTCTGCCCTTTTTTCTCATTATGGCGGGTTCGGTTTTGCCAATGGCGTGGAATGGTTTGCGACTGAAAAGATAGATGTTCATCAATCTCCATCTCTGAACTGGGGGTCTGATGTTAATCAAGTGAGTTTTATAAGGCGTTTAAATATTCTGTTAAAATCCCATCCAGCATTTTTTGACCAAACAAAACTTGAAATGATTCAAAAGGAGGAAGGAAACTATATAGCATTACTGAGGTATCATGTGCCATCAGGAAAAAAGCTTCTTGTTGTTGTTAATCTTGATGAGGAAAAAACGGTTTCAGCATCCTGGGACAGGCTTAAAAGCGGAATCTACCAGAAACAGCTTGTGGATCTTCTCACAGGAGATGAGTTCAATGTTTATAAAAACCATGACCTTTGTGCGTGCTCTCTGCCCCCCTGCAGAATTCTCTGCCTTTCACCTGACCGGGAAGAATTGAAATTAGTCAATAATGAGAATAGTCCTCCTTTTTCTCTTCCAGAAAGGATAATAAAACAAAGGTTCATGGCAAAAGTACTTGATGTTTTCAAGTATCATAATAAAATTGCGGATATGGGGGATTTTGACCTTCAAAAAGCTGCATACAGGCTTTTTAATAACCCTGAAAACTTTTGCTGGAGGATGAATCGAGCTGATGATCAGTCCAGAGTTATCAGATGGACGTGGCCAAAGGATATCCAGCGGGAGGTTATGATACCTCCTGGATATTTTTTGCTGGTTCAATCGAAAATTCCTTTTATCGCAAGGATTAATAAAAAGACTGAGATCGAAAGAGATGGAAAAACAATTACAAGGATGCATGAGCATAGCCTCCCCTGCATGGGCGGCTCACATTTTGTTCTGTTTTCGCCTCTCCCTGTTCCAGAGTCTCATGCCAGACATCTGCTGCATATTGCTGTTTATGCCAAAAAAAAAACCCGGCATTATAACGGGCATCTTCTCTATCTCGCTTCTGGTGAGAACGTGACCATAAGAAAAAAAATTACACGATCCAGTATGGGCTCTGATTCACTTCTTTTTCTCGGTACCAATGGCCGTGGCAGTATGCTCAGGGCGCATGTTCGGTGGGGAGAGCTTCAATCTAAATATGACGCTCTTCTGGCTGCTAATCTCAGCAGGGATTTCCCTGAAAACAGGCGAATAATGCTTACTCGATGCAGAGGATGGATAGTTTTTCAGGGTTATTCACGGGAAATATCTTTTGATTGTTTCGATTCTTTTGTTTTTCAATACAATTCCAAAGGATTTTGGCGGTATAAGATACCAACAGGTCAAGGTGAGTATATATTTGTTACCATAGGGATGGAAATAATGGATAATGAGAATATGCTCAGGATAGTTTTTTTCAGGGATTCATCTAAAAACAGAAGTAACATGTTAAATGATTCAAAAGATGTAAGGCTTATCATACGTCCTGATATAGAAGATAGAGATTTTCATGAGACTACCAAGGCTCATACCGGGCCTGAGCATCATTTTCCGGCATCTGTTACTCCTGAAGAAAACGGTTTTCTTTTCAGACCCGGCAGCGGCTGCCAGCTTAGCATGATGCTCCCTGGAGGAAAATATGTACATGAGCCGGAGTGGGCTTATATGGTGTACAGATCCCTTGAAAAAGAGCGGGGTATGGACCCTGATTCGGATCTTTTCAGTCCTGGATATTTTTCAATTTTTTTAAAAGGAGATCAAAAAGCAGAGTTATGTGCATATATAAGCAGTGATGACGAAGCTAAGCAGAAAATTCCTGTTTTTAAAGAGGAGATGAATTTTTACGAGAAATGCTCGCATATAATCGGAATAGAGGATGGACTTAAGGATGCTTTGGATAGTTATCTTGTAAAAAGAAATAATTTAAAATCAGTTATTGCCGGCTATCCATGGTTCCTGGATTGGGGAAGGGACTCTTTGATCTTTACAAGAGGATTGATTTCAGCTGGTAGAATTGAGGATGCAAAATCTGTATTAAAGCTTTTTGGCCAGTTTGAAGAAAAAGGGACTCTACCAAATATTATCCTGGGAAACAGCGCTGGAAACAGGGACACTTCAGATGCTCAGCTCTGGTTTTTTAAGGCTTGTTCAGATATGATCTCTGTATTAAAAACAGATGATTTTCTAAATGAAAAAGCAGGTGATAGAACTATACGAAAAATTCTTCTCTCCATGGGACATTCTTAATTGCCGGAACCGAAAATAATATTGTCATAGATCCTGAATCTTCTCTTATGTTCAGTCCGGCACATTTTACCTGGATGGATACAAATTACCCGGCGTCTACCCCCCGTCAGGGCT
>JAUVKE010000057.1 GCA_030592105.1 Desulfobacteraceae bacterium | reverse complement strand
GAATATACTGGAATGCACACACAACCTCACTTATGAATAAATGTAACTATTAAGCTATGTTGATTACAAATTCTGATATGCTTTTGCGCCAATTTATATTTGCGACAGGTTCTTTCTTTACGACCTCTTATGCGTGAGTTTTTCATAATTTGATCAGATTATACCCAAAGCCACACATATCAACTGAATAGTTACGAATAAATTATATTTAACGGAAGGAGCGGATACTTTCTTGCATCAGAACCAGGGCAAAGGTACTGTCCATCCACTGTAAGCCAGTTAAGATCAGGTTTAATTTCACGCAATTTTCCATCCTCAGGAGGCCTGGAATGACTTGTACAAACATAAGTAACCTGAAAAATAGCTATTCCATAATCTTTTTCACGAACAAAACAATAATTTTTTTTAAAAGATCGCAGCGAAAAATTATTTTTATCAGCAATTTGCCTCATTTCATTTTCTGACAATTTTATAAGTATCGACTTGGTAACTCCCCTTTCGGAAAGGCGTATCAGTGCCCGTGATTCACTGCTCCCCGCATAAATAGTTGTAATACACGGAAGTCGTTTCATATATTGTGCAGCCACAATCGCAGCTGTCCTTCTGCCGCCAACCATGGGTGAAAGTCCATAGTACTCAAAAAATTTCTTTTGAAGATCCTCAGCGTATTTATCCCCCTTTTCATAAATATCTTTTTTGATATATCTAAGGCTTATTGCAAGATCTTCAGCTGCATCGGCTATGGGCCAATCAATTTTTACATGAAAATGAGCAAGATGATATCGGTTTTTAACAGCAAGAGAGGACTCCCTCTGGATAAGAAGAGCATAATCAACAGGCAGCAATGCCTTTAAAAAATTATCAAAATGCGCTGATTCAAGATACTTTTGTGTTCTGTCAAATTTATCTAAGGGTAGAATTGTTTTAGATAGCTGAAGGTTCTTTTTTGTAGTCTTATTGGTATCAAAGAAGCGTATATACTTCTTGTTATCATCTGTTATTAAATCCTCGACAAAAAGGAGAAGAAAGGCCCGGTGATGTTCATACTCTATATCCGGCAAGCGGGCGCGGGGTTTTAGCTCACGCATTTCAACAAAAGGATAAGGGATTTTATTTTCAAGAAAATTATTGTAAGAGTCGACTAAAGCATGCTGAATCATAAATTGATCAAGATCATCCCTTAAAAGCTCGTAATAAGAGCGCCTTAATCTATTTTCCGAGCTAAGCTCCTCTCTGACTCTCCAAAAAGCCAACTTTGCCTCCTCTTTTATTTAAAAACCGCCGAGCTATTGGCGGCCATCTGAAAATCCATATCTGTACCCTGCAACAAGAGCTAAAATGCAGCAAATAAAAATAACGGCAAATAAAAAATAATTCCGTTCAAAAAGGGACGCCCCCTGAATGCTGAGGAGATAAGTTCCTGGCATCCTGCCGAAGGTAGAAAGTATCCAAAAAATCTTAAACGGAACAGGACTTATTCCAAGAAACAAACAGAGATAATCTTTGGGAAAGCCAGGAATAACAAACAGCAAAAAAATAACAAGAATACCCTGTTTATTAACAAGGCTATCAAATCTGTCCAGTTTAGCGGGAGAGATAATTTTTCTTACATAATGCTTACCTATTACATGCCCGATAAAAAAATTTATGTACGAGCCCAGGGATAAACCCAGTGAGGAATAGAAAAAACCTTTTCCAGCGCCAAAAAGGTATCCCCCTATAAAGCCTGTCACCTCGCCTGGAACAGGAGCAAAAACAACCTGGAGCACCTGAATAACAACAAAAACAACCGGCCCCCCCATGCCGAATGAGAGAATAAAAGACTCAATACGTTCCCTGTTTGTCAAATTCCCATGCAGGCAGACTAATATATTCCATAAATGTATTCTATATAAAAATCCCAAACAAATCAAAAAAAAAAGAATGAGCATAAAAAATAGTATTCTCTTCCCGCAAAGAGCTTTTAGAGTCACGGCAATAAAGCAATCCCTCCTTTTAAACCCTAAAAAACGCAGCTATCCAAAGCAGCAACAGCAGGCAGAGTCTTACCTTCCATCAGGGATAAAAAGGCTCCTCCACCTGTTGAGATATATGTTATCCTCCTTGACTCTCCAGCCATATGTACGGCCACATCAGTATCCCCTCCCCCAACGATTGTAAGGGCATAGGAATTTGCAATACTCTCCACCATTGACATTGTCCCCCTGGAAAACGGATCAACTTCAAACACACCCATGGGACCGTTCCAGACAATTGTTTTTGCGTTGTATAACGCCTCTGCAAAAAGGAGGGAGGTGGCAGGACCAATATCAAGAGCCATCCAGTCTGGTGGGATCTCCTGTACTGGTACAAGTTTCACCTCCGCTTTTGGATCACAATGACTTGCCGCCACAACATCCACAGGAAGATATAGAGTTACACCGGTTTCAGCTGCCCTTTTCATAACAGATGCTGCAACCTCCACAAGGTCTTCTTCAACCTTTGAATTGCCCACATCCATTCCCATACTCCTTAAAAAAGTATTTGCCATGGCGCCGCCTATTATCAATTTATCCACATGCTTTAACATATTCTCCAAAGCTTCTAATTTTCCTGAAACCTTGGCCCCACCGACAATAGCAACAAGAGGCCTGTGGGGATCATTCATCGCTTTTTTGAAATAATCAAGCTCCTTCAGCAGCAAAAAACCTGCAACAGACTTTGGCGCAAACTTTGTAATGGCAACAACCGATGCGTTGGCACGGTGGGAAACAGCAAAAGCATCATTTACATATATATCGCAAAAACCGGCAAGCTCTTTTGCAAATTCGTCATTATTTTCTCCCTCTTCCGGGTGAAAACGAAGATTCTCAAGAAGAATAACCCCCCCTGGAGGCAGATCAAAAACCATCTGTTTTACATTTTCTCCAATGCAGTCAGAAGCCATCAAAACCTCCTGACCAAGCATCCTGCCCAAACGCATTGCCACAGGAGCAAGACTTAAAGATGGATCTTTTTTTCCCTTTGGCCTCCCCATGTGGGAACAGATAATCAGAATAGCTCTGTGATCCTGAAGGTATTGAAGGGTAGGAAGAACAGCACTAATTCTCGTATCATCCGTAATATTCTGATGATCATCGTAGGGGACATTAAAATCGACCCTCACCAGGACCTTTTTGCCTGCTACATCAACGTCATTAAGAGAGTTCATCAATTTACTCCTTTTTCTCTTTTATTTTGTAATAAAGGCTCTTTTTTCTGGACCATCTTTCCAACAAACCGATTGCGCCGGCATAATAAGCTTTATCCACAAACTCCCCTTTCACCTTCAATCCCTCTTTTGCATCCATGGCTGTTTTTAAACACTTTGTCTTATCCGGGCACTCAAGGCAGGTATCAGGAGAAGTTCTCAGGCCTTCGTCATCCCTGGGAAAAACTTTATCAAGGAGACCAAAACAGGCAGGACGTTTTCCATGTTCATTAATACTCATCAAGTTCATTTTTAAGGTCACGTGTCATGAGTCTATATATTGCATCTTTTGGAGAGACATCATTATAAAGAATATGATAAGTCTCGTGGCAGATCGGCATTTCAAGCCCTATCTTGATGGAAAGGTTATAAACCGATTTAGCGGTTTTCACACCCTCTGCCACCATCTCCATTTTCGAAAGTATATCCTTTAATTTTTCCCCCTCCCCTATCAGTTTTCCCACAGTATGATTACGGCTCAAATCACCGGTGCAGGTTAAAATAAGGTCCCCGACTCCGGCAAGCCCGATAAATGTGAGGGGTTTAGCACCAAGCTTTAATCCCAGACGCCGAATTTCGTTTAAGCCCCTTGTTATTAAAGCAGCTCTTGTATTCAAACCAAGATTTAATCCATCAGCTATCCCCGCTGCTATTGCAATAACATTTTTTACAGCCCCCCCTAATTCAACACCCACAATATCATCACTTGTATATGCCCTTAAATATGGAGTCGACAATACATGCTGTACAAAAAGAGCTGTTTCACTGTCTGATGAAGCAACTGCAATAAGCGTAGGAACTTTTTTTACAACCTCTGCGGCAAAGCTTGGTCCCGACAATACAGCCAGAGATCTGTTATCAAGCTCAGGGATTACATCTTTTATAACACCCGACATGGTGAGATGTGTTTTGTTCTCTATCCCTTTGGCTGCAGAAATTATTATCGTATCTTTTGCAACAAGCTCTTTGATTCTACGGGCCATATCCCTCATAATATGAGAAGGAACAACCAGAAATAAAAGGTCTTTTTTCAAGACCACTTCCGCCAGATTCAGTGACGGAAAGATGTTTGATGATAGAATTGCCCCGGGAAGAAAAACCTTATTTTCCCTGTTTTTTTCTATCTGCTCCTTTACATGCTGTTCATAAACCCACAAATCGACCTTAAAACCTTTTGAAGCAAGCAACTCCGCAATTGCAGTACCCCAGCTTCCTGCACCAACCACCCCAATTTTTACGGCGGCTGTATCAATATCAATATCACGTCTCATATTATCAAAATAATCCTTGTATCCCAATTATCACAAAGTAATAACTATTCAGATATGCTGATTTTGGCATGCTTCGGGTATACGTATCAGCTGAATATAGATTGTACATAAATAATTTCACTGCGTTATCGTCGCCTGCGTATTACAATACGCCTTCCTCCCTCTGGCCTTGTGCCAAATTTTAAAATAAGGTAAGGATCGGAAATTATATAAATTGAACAAAAAGTGTGAAGGATTTTGATTCATATACAAGGCGCATTAAAGGTTGAATACTCGATGTATTCGGCCTTTGATGTAACGCAGTAGATGGACCAAAAGACAAACAATTTCGTTCAAGCAATTTCATTTCCGATCCTAATTATCTGACAATCTATAGTTGCCCAAAGTCAAGGATAAAATATCCATTTTATTTTTCAGTCTCATAAAGCCTGACGGCTCCCACCAGTTTATCTTCAGGGGTGAGATTCATAAGCTTCACACCCTGGGTATTACGACTGATTACAGATATCCCGCTCACAGACATACGTATCAATTTTCCAGCCTCTGTTACCAGCATAAGTTCATCACTGTCTTCCACAAGAAGTATTGCCAGAACCGGCCCATTTCTTTCTGTGGTTTTGATGGTAATAACTCCCTTCCCTCCCCGTTGCTGAACCCGATATTCATCAACATAGGTTCTTTTACCGTATCCATTTTCAGTTATGGCAAAAAGAGTCTGGCCACGGTTTAAAACCTGCATTGCTACAACCGTATCATCATCACTAAGCCTGAGTCCACGCACCCCCCGGGCAGTACGTCCCATGGAACGAACATCAGATTCATGGAACTGTATGGATTTACCCCTTCGGGACCCCAGAAAAATATTCATTGTACCATCGGTTATTCTGGCGGCAATCAATTCATCGTCGGCCCCAAGGTCAATAGCTATGATACCAGCCGATCTCGGCCGGCTGTACGCCATAATATCGGTCTTTTTAACAATTCCTGATTTTGTGGCCATAATAATATAGGAACCTTGTTCAAAAGAGGGTACTGCAAGAATAGTGGTCAGGGTTTCCCCTTTTTCAAAATTCAGCAGATTAACTATGGCCTTCCCCCGGGCTGTGGGAGATGATTGGGGTATTTCATAGACCTTGCACCAGTAAACCTTCCCATAATTTGTAAAAAACAGAAAAGTATAATGGGTGGAAGCCACAAAAAGATGCTCAAGAAAATCTTCCTCTTTTGTACCCATGGCGGTTCTTCCCACTCCGCCCCTGTGCTGACTCCTGTAAAGACTGACAGGTGTCCGCTTAATATAACCCTGGCTTGTAACGGAGACCACCATATCCTCTTCAACAATCATATCCTCCAGGGTAATCTCTTGGGTTGACTCAACAATTTCGCTTTTCCGTTCATCCCCAAACTCCTGCTGAATCGCAGAAAGTTCTTCTTTAATTATATTTTCCACAACACGTTCGCTGCCGAGTATCTCGTTAAACCAATCTATATCCTGTAAAATATTTTTAAGTTCCTCTAATATTTTACCCTGTTCCAGCCCGGTCAATCGCTGGAGACGCATATCAAGAATTGCCTGGGCCTGGATCACTGTGAGAGTGAACTTATCCACAAGACGTGTTTTTGCTTCTAAAGGGGATTCTGATTCCCGAATCAATTTTACCACATCATCAAGATTTTCAAGAGCAATTTTCAAGCCTTCAAGTATGTGGGCCCGTGCCTTGGCCCTGTTAAGATCAAATATGGTACGTTTTATTATTATCTCTTTTCGATGGAGTATAAAATTTTCCAGAAGTTCTTTCAGACTAAAGAGCCTGGGCTGCTTATCCAAAATAGCCAGAAAAATAATACCAAAACTATTTTCAAGCTTTGTGTGCTTATAGAGCTGATTTAAGATCACTTCTGCAACCTGATTTTTTTTAAGCGCAATGGCAATCCGCATCCCTTCACGATCAGACTCATCCCTTACAAAGCTTATCCCTTCAATCTGCTTATTTTTTATTAAATCAGCTATCTTCTCTATGAGTTTGGCCTTATTAACCTGATAAGGAATTTCAGTAACAACTATGGTCTCTTTTTGGGTTCTTTTGTCCTTCTCAATTTTAGCCCTGGCACGTATTTTAATAATACCCCGGCCGGTTTTATAAGCATTATAGATTCCGGTTGTACCGTAAATTACACCTGCAGTGGGAAAATCAGGACCTGGAACAATTTTACAAAGTTCAGCAAATGTTATATCAGGGGTATCTATAATTGCCTTAACAGCGGTTATAATCTCATTAAGATTATGGGGGGGAATATTTGTAGCCATACCCACCGCTATTCCTGATGCCCCGTTTATAAGGAGATTTGGAATTTTGGCAGGAAACACAGATGGTTCTGTAAGGGTTTCATCATAATTCGGTATAAAATCTACTGTATCCTTTTCAAGATCCGCAAGCATCTCATGGGCCAGCCGCATCATCCTGACTTCAGTATATCTCATTGCTGCGGGTGGGTCACCATCCACGGAGCCAAAATTTCCCTGGCCATTAACAAGGGGATACCTCAATGAAAAATCCTGGGTCATCCTGACAATTGCATCGTAGACTGCAGTATCTCCATGGGGGTGATACTTACCTATTACATCACCAACAATCCTTGCAGATTTTTTATAAGGCTTGTTCCAGTCATTTTTCAACTCACGCATTGCAAACAAGACACGACGATGTACAGGCTTAAGCCCATCCCGCACATCAGGCAGAGCTCTTCCTATAATAACACTTAACGCATACTCGAGATAAGATTTTTTCATCTCTTTCTCGATACCAATTTCCATGAGCTGTTCTCCGTAAATCAAAAAAACCACCTTTCCTGTAGAAAATATTCCCTGTTTCTATGACTCTATCATCTTTCTGTAAGTTGAATGATACATATTTGTTAACGTCAAAAATCCTGTAACCACCAGGGGGCCGTAAATTATACCGAGAAGTCCGAACATTTTAAGACCTCCGATAATAGAAAAAAGCACCAGAAGCGTATGCATTCGTACACGTTTACCCACAAGCTTCGGCTTGAAAATATATTCAATTCCCCCTGAAAGGAGTATATAAAAAATTATAAAAAAACCAGCCGCAAAAAACCGCCCATGCAAAAGCAGATATAATGAAGCAGGAATAAAAACAAGACCAACTCCCAAAATAGGAAGAAAGGCCAGAAAACCCATTATCAGGCCCCATAAAAATGGAGACTTCAAACCAAACAGGGCAAACACAAGCCCCCCTGCAACCCCCTGAATAAATCCTCCCAGCCCGTTGCCTATGAGTATTGCCCCTGCAATATCCTTAAACTTCTGAACCAGTTTTTCATTATCTTCCGCTGGAAGAGGTGAAAGATCGATAATAAAATCCATGAGCTTTTCCCCATCTATCAAAAGAAAAAAGACCACAAGGAGCATCATGCAAAAACTGATTATAAATGAAAACATATTTGAAGCTATGGCCCCTATCTGTTTATATAAAAAGAGGCCAGCCTGTGTTCCAACAGTTGAAAAAGTTTTATTTAAATCTTCAGGGCTTATTTCCATATTAAATCTGGAGAGGAAATGGTTTATTTTATCAAGGACTTCACTCCCGTCAAGCAGACTCATTATCTGGTCATCCAGCACCACGTTTTTTGCAGAAACATACAAATCATAAGTCTCTTTTGACAAAATACCAAGACACAGAATTGCAGGAATAAACAGGGCAATGAAAATAAGCATGCAGGTTAAAAAAGATGCAAATATATCCCCTACCTTTTTGTTAAAAACTCTATAAAGAGGTGTGCATATACCTGTGACCACTGCGGCAAGAACAATAATCGATAGAAATGGCCAGAAAAGCATCCCCAAAAGATAAATAGAGAAAAAAAAAACAGCTAAAAAAAACCAGAACATCGCACCACGTGACATCCCTTTTTTTTCCATTATGACTCCTGAGATCTGGCAAAAGAATAACTATAGATTTTCACATAAATAACTTCACTGCGTTATCGGCCGGAGATATACGATTATAGATTGTCACATAAATAATTTCACTGCGTTATCGTCGCCTGCGTATTACAATACGCCTGCCTCCCTCTGGCCTTGTGCCAATTTTTAAAATTGGGTAATTATCTGAAAATCCATGGCGATCATGGGCATTTTTAAATTTAAGCAATAAGGACTTAATATATGACAAACTTAAAAGGGAGTGTCAAGATATCTTATAAACCATCAAAGAGCACTCACCGCTTAGCATTTTTATTCTATTGCAGATCCATCCGTCCAAAAAATTTCATGTACACCTTTAAGGAGCCTCAGGGCCTTTGCAGCTCTTTTCCACTCATCATGCCCCTGGGAAATTGTTCTAAGATCATATGTTGCAGTTTGATTAACAATATCTCTGTGAAAATTTACAAACTCGATGGAAATTTTTCCGTATTCATCTAAAACCTTCTCTATATCACTGAAATCACAAAGATTCGAATCGACCTTTAATCTAATATGTGAATTAAATTCTTTTAAAAATTTTGTTTTAAACCCCCTTAAACTGTACAACGCCACCATGGCGAGTAAAACAGCCATTGTTGCAGGTACATACAATCCCGCTCCTATGGCTAACCCAAGGCCGGTGACTAACCACATGCTAGCTGCAGTTGTCAGGCCTTTTATATTCCCCTGGCCTTTAATAATAGCCCCGGCACCCAGAAAACCCATACTCGAAATTGCGTATGAAGCTATCCTTCCAGGATCGATCCTGATAACTGAACTTTGATTCAAAGTCCTGTAAAGTACCTCCATATGCATGGAAAGCTGCATCATAAGACAGGCGCTTATACATATAATTATATTGGTTCTAAACCCTGCGCCCTGCCCATGCTTTTCCCGCTCATAACCTATTATGCCGCCGAATATGGCAGCCATCAACAGCTGCAAAATAAAATTGAAAAAATATTCTTTACCAAAAACAAATATTTCACTCCACATTTATACACCCATGGATCGTACAAAATAATTTTAGGGCTTGATTCTAATTTCAGTAATAAACTGAGCTATAGATCGTCACACAACAACCCTATTTTAAAATATCGTTAAAATATCGTTAAAATTCTCCGTAAAAATCTCCCCGGCACAGTCTCCTTTGCAGAGATAGCTCCATGGGGACAAATTTCTATACAGCAATAGCACCTTATGCAGTTGTCATAATCAATGGTGATTTTTTCTTTACTTATCTGAATTACTTTAGGAGGACAAATTTCCGAACACTCACCGCACAATTTACAGATACGGTTATCAGGGACAGGTCTTTGTGTTAAATATCTGCGAGTTATCCCGTGGAGATACTTTGGACCGAAAGTAAGATTTCCCATTGCAGGAAGTTTAAAATCGTTTACAATATCAAAATCACCCTTAATATATATCTCCTGATCAAACCCAAGTTCTTTTGCAGCCTTATTAGTTGGAAGACTGTCAGGCTCAATCCCCAGCATACTGCATACTGCAATATCAACGGCAACAGGGCTGCGGCTGGCTGCCAGAATTCCCAACTCTCTTGGCTTACCTTTTTTCCCCGGCCCCTCCCCTTCCATGGCTAAAATGCCGTCTAAAATTGTAATGGATGGTTTAACAGCATTACAGATCTGCACTAAAAGCCTGGCAAACATCTCCTTGTTTATACCGGTTCTATAATGCCATTCCGGTTTTTTATAACCCACAATACATCCGAACAGGTTTTTCACCCCCAGGGTAAGAAGCATCTGGGTATGGGTTTTAAGCTTGGGGAGATTTATCACCACATCCGCTTCCATTGCCTCCAGAGCGATATCTATCTTCCCAAAGGGCTCACCAATATGTACATTTTTTGATGAATCAAACTCTTTTATCCAGCAGTCAATATCATAAAGGGCTTTGTCATACCCCCCTGTTACTATTATTTTTTCAAAGGACCCCATGGGAGGGCTATCTGATATTTGCACAAGCCCACCTTTACTTATAACATATTCAGCCACGGCTCTCACAAGAACAGGATGGGTTGTAATTGCTTTTTCAGGGGCGGCTCCCATTAAAAGATTAGGTTTTATTAAAACCCTGGTATCCTCCCTTATGAGGTCGTTCCCTAAAGACTCGATCATATCAAAAACAATGGGCCTTAATATTTCATACTTATAATCGGCTTTTGCAACAATTACATCAATCATCTGTTCTCCACATGGATATAATTACAGACTTCATTACCTCATTTGTTTCAGGTTGACCTGTGACAGCCTATATATTGTATTTACAAGATTCAGGAGCGATGAGACCCCTCCTTTAACTTGATCAATAAGAACTCACGGCAAACAGAAACATATTATATCCCAAACAGGCCTACGTCAACTCCCCTATTTAGATTTTTTGTAACTATTCAGCTAATATGTACGGCAACAGGTAT
>JAUVKE010000279.1 GCA_030592105.1 Desulfobacteraceae bacterium | reverse complement strand
TTTTATTCCTGCCCTGGGGGGACTCGTAAGCGGGTGGCTTGTTTATACATTTGCCCCTGAAGCCGAAGGTCACGGTACTGATGCTGCAATTAATGCATATCACGAAAAAGGGGGCTTTATCCGCGGAAGAGTTCCGTTTATTAAAACATTGGCCTCGGCTATTACTTTAACATCCGGAGGCTCCGGGGGAAGAGAAGGCCCCATAGCTCAAATCGGGGCAGGTTTTGGATCTTTCTTGGCCACAATAATGAAAACAACCGACCGTCAGCGGAGAATAATGATGGCGGCTGGAATAAGCGCAGGTGTGGGAAGTATATTCAGGGCACCACTGGCTGGAGCTTTGTTTGCCGCCGAGGTTATGTATCGGGAGCCTGAATTTGAATCTGAAGTCATTATTCCTGCCGGAATTTCTTCTGTTGTTGCTTATTGTATATTCTGCCTTCACTTTGGATGGGGCTCATTATTTGATTCCCCTGATTTTATATTTCAAAACCCTGTGGAGTTAGGCCCCTATTTTATCCTTGCATTTGTACTTGCAGGTGCAAGCTTTGTTTACGTTAAACTCTTTTACGGGATAACTGTTTTTTTTAAATCTTTTAATGTGCCAAATCATATAAAACCGGCCATTGGGGGAATATGCACCGGTATAATAGGTTTTTTTTTACCCCAGACCCTGGCCTTTGGATATGGTTTTGTCCAACAGGCTATTTTTAATGAAACAACCATTTTATTCCTTATTCTTCTTGCTGTCGGCAAGATGCTCACCACAGCATTTACCATCGGATCAGGGGGGAGTGGAGGTGTTTTCGGACCATCAATAGTTATTGGCGGAGCCCTTGGAGGTGTTGTGGGAAAATGTTTTAATCTGCTTATTCCCGGAATTGTTACTCAGCCGGGAGCTTTTGTTGTGGTGGGAATGGCAGGATTTTTCACCGCTGTTTCCAATGCTCCCATTTCAACTATTATTTTCGTAAGTGAAATGACCAATTCCTATCATCTCCTGTTGCCGAGCCTGCTTGTCTGTTCATTATCCTATCTTTTGGCACAAAAATGGACTATTTATCAGAAACAGGTTAAAAACAGGATAAATTCTCCTGCTCATTCCGGAGAGTTTTTTGTGGATATATTACAGGCGATAAAAGTTAAAAACCTTATGCATCTTGTGAAAAAAACCGCTCTTATTCCCCAGGGTATGTCATTTTTTGAGTTTAAAAAACATTTCTCCCAGACAAAACAGCATTATTTTCCTGTTATGGATGACGAAAGGAGGCTGACCGGGATTTTTTCCAGCACCGATATCAGAGAAGTCCTGTTTTCCACAGACATAGAGCACCTTATAGTTATGAAGGATATTGCAATTTCCGACGTAATTGTAATAACACCTTTGGAAGATTTAAATTCCGTTTTGCAAAAGTTTACCACAAAGAATATAGGTAGCCTCCCTGTGGTTTTAGAGGATGATCATGGTGTCTTAATCGGGATGCTGGACAGGCGTGAGGTTATTGCATATTATAACCTCAGAATACAGGAGATGAAGAATATGGCCGCATAGGACACTATGCTATCAATATTGTTCGGACAGGAAGCTGCAAAAAAGAAAATGCTGAAAAAATAATCAAACTTCCCTCGCGCAAGATCCTGATAATACGCTACTGACTATCTATACAATCAAGGCTTTACCCCATGGAATTTGCTGCAAAATGCATGAACCTTGCAACATGTATTGAAAATATACTTAAAAGAGGGATTGTTTTAAATCCTGATTTGCTGCACGATTTTGATTCAGCATTCGGTGTGCACAGGGCCGGTGACATCGAAAAAATTTTTTGCGACAGGGAAAACTGTGAGCGGGAAGTTCTCCTTGAGTTGATATTTTACCCTGATGAATCAATGCAGATTGAGATTGAGCCTTTACTCGAAAAAAATATTTTTCTAAAAAATGATGAAAAAAATGTGGTTAATTTTCTTTTAGAAAAAAAAATACAAATACCAATTTTTTTTCCAAACAGGGGAGATACCCTGAAAATATACGCTGACACGCTTATTCTTGACAGTCTGGTGGGTAGATTAAATATTTCAAAACAGATTAACAGCAAAATAATCACTGCTGTTAATTGCCATATACCTGATAAAATCAGGTTGGCAGTAAAGGTCAGGCTGAGAAATACAAGGTTTAGATTTTATGATAATTTAATAATATTTCTGAATCTGTTTTTTAAAAGTGAAAGCAGTAAAAGGAGTAACTTCCTTGAGGTACTCGATTTTTTGTTGGATTTTTTCCATGAAATCGAGGAGAATAATGACATTTCAGATTCCCTGAATGAAAAAAAAGAATTTTACATGCAAAGCTTGGGGAATGCAGCAATACTCCATGAGCAGTTGAAAAAGAATAATATGGAAATAATGACTGCGCAGAATATAAGAATTCCAGCAATAAATATTCCAGAGATAACAAGGAAAATCAGGATTATAGATCAGGTCAAAAATATGGTTTTATCATAAAATTTATAGTCAGAAAATTTTACAAATCGGTTTGGGCAGGCTGCATTTCAAAATCGCCTTAATAAATAAATCTGCTTTTTTAAGATCTTTTCTCCCAGGGGAAGAATCAACTCCGGAACTGATATCCACCGCATCAGGGAAGCAGGCTGCTACAGCCTTAGCTGCATTTTCAGGGGCAAGCCCCCCAGCAAGGATAATGGGACATTTTGTGTTAAGCTGGCTTGCTTTTTTCCAATTCCATGTTTTGGCATTTCCCCCGGGGAGTATCCCTTTCCCGCACTCCACAAGGTATGCCGAAGGATTATAATCGCCGGTATCGGCTAAAAATGGTTTTTTGTTTGCAAATAAAGCCTTGATCACAATTATATTTTCTTTTCGCAGCCTGTTGACAAGCTCACAAGGTTCATTGCCATGGAGCTGGACAGCTTTTAAGCTGCAGAATTCAACAATTTCCATAATATTTAAAAATGCTTCATCAACAAAGACTCCAGCTGTTATTACTTTTGATGGTAGTGCGCGGGAGATCTCCTTTCCCATTTGTATTGTTACATTTCTTGGGCTTTTGGGATAAAAAACAAGCCCTATGGCATCTGCACCAAGGTTTGCACATCCTAAAGCCTCATCGATTTTTGTTAAACCGCAAATTTTAATCTGGGGAGTATTTTGTATATTATCCATAAAAAACAGTAACCGCTTTAATTTGAAAGATCGCTATAGCATCGTGAAATTTTTTACATTTTAATCATACGTACAGGTTTGCCCTTTGCCATATGGTTATTTTCGTCTTTGTCGACTGTTGTGCCCCATGGAGATTCAAGCTTTTTTTTAGGATTGTAACCTTCCCAATATAATAAAGGTTCACCGTTTATGGTAAATTTTCCAACCCGATGGTTTTCTGTATCTGACACATAGATATTTCCAGAGCTATCTTCTGCTATTCCTGAAGGATGTATAAATTCCTTTTTCCCATAACCATATCCGCCCCATGTGAATATAAAATCACCTGTTGAATTAAATTTTTGAATTCGATCATTTCCTGCGTCAGTAACATAGATATTTTCATCATTGTCCGCTGCTAGGGCATATGGATAATTAAACTCTCCTTCTCCATCTCCTCGCTCGCCCCATTTGAGTAAAAAATCTCCCTGGGATGTAAATTTTATAATTCTGTTGTTCCCTGCATCTGCCACATATACATTTTCATTATTGTCCGCTGTTATACCATGGGGGGAATTAAGCTCATTAATTCTGTCCCCTTTGATCCCCCAGCTGCACAAAAAGTCACCCTCTGTGGTGAATTTTACTATTCGATTATTTCCCGTGTCTGCCACATATACATGTCCATTATTCTCTGTTGCTATACCGCTGGGAGAAAAAAAATCATATTCACATCCTTCTGAGTTTCTCCACTGGCACAAAAAGTCACCCTCAGTGGTAAATTTTACTATTCGATTATTTCCCGTGTCTGCCACATATATATATCCATTATTATCT
>JAUVKE010000232.1 GCA_030592105.1 Desulfobacteraceae bacterium | reverse complement strand
GCCATTTACAGAGCTGTCGATGCCATGCGGCTTACAAAAGTACTTGGCAATAAGGGTATAACTGTAGTTCATTTTTTACTTGAACCGAGTCCTGATGCTTTGCCAGAGGAAGCTATAGAATCAACATGCAGACGGCTTGTTGTCATGGAATCTTATTCAGATTATATTGAAAAGAGTGCTTCTTTTGCAAATCCGTCTAAAATTTTTCTTGTCCGTGGGTCAGGATTATACGCCAGGGGAATTACAAAAGATTTCGAGGCTAAAGACATAAACGGGAATCAAGGCTGCATAAGTGAAGTGGAAAAAAATGAAAAACAGTTTAATAAACCAGAACAAGATCTTTATCTCCCATTTTTGACACCTGTAAATCGCTTTGGGACAACTTCTGATCCTTATATGAATCTTTTGCTTCTTGAAGAAGAATTAAAAAGATTGCAGGAAAATGAAAAATGTTCTGCACAGGAAGAGTTAAGATTGAAAAATCTTGTCAGGCAAATAAAGCGTTACCGAAAATATGTTAATAAAATTAATTATATTATAAAAAATATTAATAAAAAAACCAGAACAAAATTTGAGGAGATGATTTCTGAAATTGGCGGAGTCGGGAAATTTTTGCAAAATTTTTCAAAGTTTACAATGGAGAATAAAAAAAAACAGCTTAACAGTATTACTCAAAAGTTTGACGAGGCATCTAATCTGGGGACTATTAATGCTTTTGAGGCAGATACATTACAGATATTTTATATCTATATATTAGAAGCTCTTAAAGAGTTGATTGCAAATTCCGGTAAAGAAAAACAGATTATTAAAAAGCATAAAAAGTTAACACAAAATATAGTGATAAATAAGATGATGCTTTTAAGAAAAAATACTCCATTAAATATTTATATGAATTATTTGGAAAAAGATATCCCAACAGATCGGTCATCAATAAATTTATTGAAAAAGCATATTAAAAAATACGGAAATTTAAACTGTTGATGGTCTCATAGAGTAACCGTTTACATTTGCCGCTTTAGTGTGCGTTAATCATAACGGTGTCAAATATCGAGAGGCTTCGTTTCACCGGCGTAGGTTGAGGCACCAGATGGTATTTAACGGTTAAAGACTTTGGATTTCGGTCTCTGTCCCTGGATTACGCCAAAATAACGAAAATGGTAACCTGTTTTATGTTATTGTGCCAGCCAGGACATGGCGCCATCAATTATTAATCGTGAATGGAGATTTACATACGGGAAGGTTATTCTAATGATTATCAATCAACCTCAGGCACATTTTATATTTGGTTATCATCCTCAAATATATGATGGGCATTCTTATATTGCATATAACAAAAAACCGTTAACCAATAAGGAATATCTTGATTATTGGGGAAAATGGATTCTATTTGGTTCCAGAGCCAGGCATGATAAAATTGGGAAAGAACTGGATCATTATGTGGATTCATCTGTTATTCCCTGTTTTAAATATGATAAAAAACCACTTATAAATCTTGGAATGGAAGAATGTGTAATGTCTGTTTACTGTGATTTACGGGATAGAGAACATGTCTGGGAGATACTGGCAAATAACGGAGGAAGGCTGAAAGCATGGATATTCGACAGGGAGACAATACAGATGTGGCTCCCTGGGGGAAAGTTGCTTGAGCAATGGATCAAATCAGAAAAATTAAGTGACGATGAGGCAGCAGAAGTCAGAAAAGATTCTGACCATCGATTTTCCATAATTTTTGATTTTCCGGACAGGATTTTTGCAGGCTGGCCACAGTAAATCAGTAATGTCAGGTTCTTTCTTTACGACTTCTTATGCGTGAGTTTTTCATGGTTTAATCAGATTATACCTGAACCTATACATATTAACTGAATAGTTACAAAAATAAAAATTATTACAGAGGATTCAAATGGCTATCATCAATAAATTACATTTAGGGTATTCCGAATACTGGAGAAAGAATATATCAGCCGTTGAAACGCAGGAGCTTGTCAGGGTTTTACTGGCATTGCGTAAAGTTGGAAGACATATAGCCTCTAATTTAAAACCGATTGAATGGAGACCATCCCGACTCTGTGAGCCTTCAGTGATAGGAATTGATATCAATTTTGTCAGTGGTGACTATCCTGTTCCTCCGGGAAAAATGGATATTCTGGTAGGAATTACAGCAAGGGAGGCTTTTTGCTGTAAAATTCTTTCTGACATTGTATATCTCAATATAAAAAAAAAGCTGGGAGAAATTTCAGAAAATCATGAATATTTAATAAACCTCTTAATCGGTATTGGAGAGGATATTTTTATCATGACCCTTGCTAAAGAGACTGTCTGGAAATATTATCTTCCAAAGTGCTGGAATTATATCAGACCGCCGTATAAACCAAACACCAGTGAACCGGCTATTTTAACATTCCTTTATTTATTTGCAGATTATGTTTTTTTGGATAAGCTCGTTGTAAATATGAATCCTGCATATCATGATCTGTTTCAAATATTTTTAAATGCAAAGGATGCTATTAAAAATAGCATTAATGAGATTTCGATTTCAAAAAGATCTATTTTAAGAGCAAATATTTATTTGAATCTTTGGCATGAGATTCTGAGTATGAAATGGGTTGATGAAGAGCCTTTTGAAAAAGGAGTTGATCTTTTTGACGAAGAATCTGTTTTTGACAGTGAGCAGGATAATTGTGATGATTCTATCGACGATATGGAGCCTTGTGAAGATACAAAACCAAGGTATGTAATAAAAGAGAGTGAAGATAATACTGGTCTCCTGCAAAAAGTAAATGACATTCTGGAAGAGATGGATGAAAAGAGTATAAATCAGCAGGTTGCTGATCTTGCCGGTGACAATGAACAGTGGAGAATTATGGATACGACTTGTGGACAGGCAACGCTTCCATGCAGAATCGAATCTGATAAAAAACTGGTTGCTCGCTTAAGAAAAATTTTCAGCATACAACGGGTTCACAGAAGCAAAAGTTATCAGTATAATCGGGCTCAATTGCTGGGCAAAATCGATGGGAGGCGTCTTTACAGATATTCTCTTGATGGAAAAATTTTCAGAAAAAAAGAGTATTTATGTCATGACAACACAAGAAATATAGCCATCCTCGTTGATGGCTCCGCTTCCATGACCGGAGGACTGCCCGGGGGAGGCAGACAATGGTCCAAGACAGAGCGAATTTTTGTTTCGCTCTCCGAAGCTGTAAAGGGTACAGGGAACAGACTGGATCTTCTTTCTTATTACGAAAGAGCTGGAATCTGTGAGCTTAATACCCTTGCATATGGTAATAAGATTTATACAGTTCGTCCAGCAGGAAGAACACCAACCGGACAGGCTATTATAGCCACTGCCATGCTGATGCCCAAAGATAAAAAAAGACTTATTGTACACCTTACAGATGGTGAGCCTAACTGCGGAATAAGTGTTCAAAAAAGCCTTAATTTTTGCGATAGTGAAGGTGTGGATATTATAACAATCGGAACTTATTATGAAGAAAAAACAAAAGCACTTCTTAGGGCACAGTATCATGACAGGGCAATTTTAATAGAGTCGATAGATCTTTTACCTGTACATCTGGAAAACGTACTAAGGGAGAGTCTGTTAAAATGAATTTTTTAGAGGCTACTAAAAAAAAATATTATGAAGCAGTAGAGAATCCTGTGCCTCTGATTGCTGGTATTAGCATTACACAGGCTTGTAATCTCAGGTGCAAAAGGTGTGCAGCTGCTGCAGATGAACCACTCCCAGGCGAATTGACCACAAAAGAGGCAAAAACTGTTATTGATAATCTTGCAGATGCCAGGATTATGCATCTTTCTTTTAGTGGTGGAGAGCCTCTTGTACGAAATGATATTCTGGAACTGACAGCTTATGCTTCAACGCGTTTCAGGAGCATTGGGATTGTTTCAAATGGATATCTGATTGATAAAAGCCTTGCAGCTGCTATTGCTTCCACAGGGGTTCGGCAGGTTATGATCAGTCTTGACGGAGAAGACAGCATCACGCATGATTCAAATAGAGGTGATGGAAGTTATGAACGGGCTGTTTCAGCAGTGAAAAATATAAAACAGGCAGGGATCGCTGTTCGTATTTCATTTACTGTATGCAGGACAAATTTATCGCAGCTTTCAAAAATGATTGGTATGGTAAAAGAACTTGATGCAACCCTTCATGTTCAGGAATTTTTCCCGCGTGGAAGAGGAAAGGGACATGAAAATCTTGTTCTTACCAGAAAAGAACGTCGTGATATGCAGAGATTTCTTTTTAAAATACAGGATCAGATTGGAGCTCAAGCTGTTGGTTTTGAAAACCGATATATTATTTCTGAAGATAAAGGATCACAAAATATCTGTATAGATCCAAATCTTGGCTCAGGGTTTTATGATTTTTGTGTGGGATGTTTTACAGGAATTTATTCTTTGTTTATTTCATCAACTGGTGAACTCAGGCTCTGTGGAAAGTATGGGGAAGGAGAACTCG
>JAUVKE010000249.1 GCA_030592105.1 Desulfobacteraceae bacterium | reverse complement strand
ATATCCAAGACCACAGATTAAATCATGCCGACTGCCCAGGGCAAAGCGGTACTGTATATCCAGATCCAGATTTTCTCTTTTCTCGGCTATAAAAGAGATATCCATGTCGAGATAATCATAATAGGTCTGTATGGTCAAACTCGCAGATGGAGAAATCACTTTATTATAGCGCGCAAGAATGTTTCCCCCTGATGTTCTCCCCTGATCATCCACCCTGGAAAAAAAGTAGGGTGCATATTCATTTTCTGTTGATGGAGAATCATATACCTGGTCAATTTCAGAGGTAAAAAAATCACCTTCTATGGTAAAGTCATCAGCCGCATCAGCACCAACCAGGGAATCAACGCGAAACCCGCCGCGCAATGTATTCCAGTCATCTCCAAGATCATGTTCAAACTTATCTTCAACTCCATCACGCTTAAAAGCCTTGAGATAAATACGTCCGAAGCTATTCTCCCCCAGGGTTGTTCCGTATCTGGCATTGGCAAAACCCTGCTCCTCTGTCCCTGCGCCAAGAGTTAAAACGCCCCCCTGGGTTTTAGAAGCATGCCTGGTGATGATGTTGATAACACCGTTTACCGCATTTGCACCCCACAAAGTCGCGCCGGGGCCTCGAATAACCTCAATACGTTCCACATCTTCAAGCATAACATCCTGAAATTCCCAGTAAACGCCGGAGTAGCAGGGGATATAAACACTACGTCCATCTATGAGTACTAAAAGTTTATTGGAAAATCTGGATAAAGCTCCTCTGGTGGAAACAGCCCACTTGCTGGAATCGACGCGGGCAACATTAAGTCCCGGTGCCATACGAAGAGCCTCCGGCAGGCATGTGGCCCCGGAGCGGCGGATATCTTCCCTGGTAATTACAAAAATAGCTGCTGCTGCATCTGCCAGTTTTTCAGGCTTTTTAGAGACCGATGTAACCTCAATGCTCATTAATTCTTCCAAACTTAATTCACTAAGATCACTGGAGATATTGTCGTTTATACCCGTATTGGAAAGGGCACTGACCGGAACCAGGGCAAAAAATAGCAAAAAAATGGCGAAAAAGCATAAAAAGGCTTTAATAGTTTGGTTGTACACAAGATTGCTAATTCGGCACATGTAAATATCCCTCTTTAGTTTAGCTTATGTTTTTTTACTTAAATCCAAAGCCCAACTGATACTGAGCATATGTAAAACGTATATATGGGCATTAAGCGCCAGTCAATGAAAAAAGATAATATAATTACATAATAGTCATTATAATTCACATTTATGATTATTTATATTTTTTGCCATGGATCTTCAGATAATTAGCGGGTGAATGAAAAAGAGAATTTTTCATCGATATCAAGGCTAAAAAGCCTTTAACCATGAGAATAGATTAAATATTTCAGAAATAGCGCTAAGGTTTACCAGGAACAAAATTTAAACCCTGGGCAAATATCAACGAAAAAAAGAGCTCCACTTTGGGCACTATTAAAAAAACCGGCTTGATAAAATAATCAGGATTACGTATATCAATGATCAGTAAAAAAATTGTAACTATTCAGCTAATATGTACGGCAACAGATATAATCTGATTAAACCATGAAAAACTCACAGAAGCGCAGCGAGTGTCAGAGGTTTTTAAATTTTATTATAGCCAAATGGATTGCTGAAATTAGAGCTAAACTCTATTGTTTAAACAATTTATAAAAAATATAGTAATAGTATATTGATTTATTTCAGCATGTTATAATGTAAAGGTACTTTATTAAATATGATTTACAATAATATCTTAGAAACAATTGGCAACACCCCCATGGTACGGATTAACCACCTGTGCCCATATCCAAAAGTAAATATTTACGCAAAAATCGAAGGGGTTAATCCCGGCGGAAGCATCAAAGATCGCATAGGCCTTAAAATGATAGAACAGGCTGAATCTGAAGGGACCCTTGTGCCTGGAAAAATAATAATCGAGGCAACCTCAGGAAATACCGGAATAGCCCTTGCGATGATTGGAAAGGCAAAAGGATATTCCGTGGAGATTGTCATGAGTGAAGCTGTTTCGGTGGAAAGGCGCCAGATGATACAGGCCTTTGGGGCAGAAATTATATTAACAGATCCTGCCAAAGGAACCGACGGAGCTATTATAAAAGTGGAGGAGCTGTTAAAAAATAACCCTGACAAATATTTTTGTACATATCAGTTTACCAACAAATATAATAAAATTGCCCATTATGAAACCACCGCCAAAGAAATCTGGGAACAGACCGGGGGAAAGATAGATTATTTTGTTTCCTCCCTGGGGACATCGGGAACACTTATGGGGGTAAGTAAAGGACTGAAAAAATATAATCCAGACATTAAAATTGTCAGCGCAGAGCCGGTAATGGGTCATTATATTCAGGGACTGAAAAACATGGAAGAAGCAATTGTCCCTGCAATTTATGATAAGAGCAAGCTTGATGAAATTATTATGATAGATACCGAAGAAGCATTTGATATGATGAGACGTATTGTAAGCCAGGAGGCTATTTTTGTCGGGATGAGCAGTGGAGCGGCAATGCTTGCGGCCTTAAAGGTTGCAGACAGAATTGATTCCGGAACAATTGTGACTATTTTCCCTGACAGAGGAGAAAAATATTTGAGCACCGGGGTATTATCAAAAACCGATACAACCCTTTGACAAGGGCATATCAGAATGTTGTATTAACCATTTTAAAAATGGGAGTAATTGATATGTATAACTTCAAACAGTAAGCGTGCCTGCAACCACACAAACAGTTGCAGCTATTTTTAAGGTTTCATTTTTGAAATATAGCCGGCCAATCACCGCCTTTTTACGCATCTTATGCCTCGCCCCCTCAGACACCGGCCGCATGCGTGACATACACCCTGTATCGGTCTATCCCCTACGCCGGGCATCACGGTGTTTACGCAGCTTTCGAGGCAAAGCCGCCAAAGGCATTGTTTAGAATCACAGTCCAGGCAGCAAAAATCTGCTGCGCACACCTGCCCTCCCTCCAGGAGGCGGCTCAGCGTTTCTTCGGTCATTTCAACACGTACTCTTTTTTTACAAACAGTTGTCATATCAAAATACCAACCCCTCTTTTTAACTGGGCCCCCTCTTTCCGGAGCAAGAGCAATTCGTGCAATCTCCATTGCACCGACACTGATCCTTATTTACTGGCAACAATCACCTTACTCCCCTCAGGTGCTATATCATATCCTTTTTTCCCACTGAAAAAAAGCTGATCTGCAGGGATTCGGCTCAAATTAAGCTGGCACTGAAAAGTAGTGCAGCCAAAAGGACATATCTTACACAAATTTTTGGTATCAATAAATACCCGCCCTTTTCCATCGTATTGCTCATGGAGGAGGTTGACAAGTTCCCATGCAGAATTACCATCAAAATCCCCCTTGGGGTTCACATGCAGATTCCCGTTATTTTTTTCAAATACCACTTGAAAATTAATACTCATTTTTCCCCTTTTTATAGATATTTAAATAATAACCCGATTTTAAAATTCGGCCATCATATGTCTTTAGCTCAATCTATTGCTGAGATTAGAACTAAGCCCAGAACTATAGATATTCAGATAATAAATTTCATACGGTTAGATGTCAGAACTGAGCTATGGTGAAATTTAAAAAGCTCTGGTTGTTTGAGCGCAGCGAGTTTCAGAGCTTTTTAAATTTTATTATAGCTCAGTTTATCGCTGAAATTATTTATGTGACGGTCTATATTTAATTTTGCTACAAACATTCCACGACTCTTTTTGAGGTCACCAGATAGCCATTAATTAATAATACCCTTGTCGTTATTGGCGTCCCAAATCACTTTGGAAACAGCGCTCAAGCTGGAATTTGCCATCATATGAACTGTTTTTTTATGCTTTTTCGCCAGATTCTTGACAATGGAGCAGGCAGCATGGCTGTTACAGTTAACGGGGCAAAGTACAACATCGGCACGCCTAAGGCGGGATTCAAGCCTTTTAATACCTCTTTTCATAAAGCCATCATGGTATTCAAAAATACCGCCGCTCCCTTCAATGAGTCCACGGTAAAGCGATTCCATACGGGTAATCCCACCGACAATCAAAACACGTTTTTTACACAGATCAAATGACGGACAAGTTGCATCACAACGATTCAGAGCAAGAACATCTTCGATTATTTCCCGGCTTTCCTTCCTGAAATTACGGTTCAACTCCCGCTGCTGTTCAAGCTCCGCCAACAGCCCCATATTCTTTTCTTTGAGCAAAGCCATCTCT
>JAUVKE010000246.1 GCA_030592105.1 Desulfobacteraceae bacterium | reverse complement strand
CCTGGACAAATTCGCCTTCAAGGGAAACTTTGTAACTGGCAGATTTAAAGTTTTCTTATAATTCATTTATTTTAATCATCCATTATTTAATCACGTTCTAAGTATGGCAGGTGCTAATTTTTGATGAACTCATTTTGGAACTATTCAGCTGCATAAAAGATATTGATTACGTATACGCTTCAGGTATAATTAGATTATACTTGAAGCTGCATATATTAGTTGAATAGTTACCTCATTTTTTATTAAAACATCGCTATCAATACTATCAATTAATAGTATTATCAACAAAAAATGCAGATTATTTCCCGTTATCGTTTGCCTCGACAGGTGTATTAGTCGAGCTTGCCTTTTCATCCGGCAATCCGCTCAGGGTATATTTAGCAGCAGGGAGTATATCCGCAAAAGAGACTCCGTAAATATCCCACACCGTAACAAAAAGAGCTGCAACAATAGGGCCAATAATAAAACCCACCACCCCGAACATCATGAGTCCACCTATGGTACTGAAAAAAATCAGCAACTCATGCATTTGAGTGTCCTTTCCCACCAGCACAGGGCGCAGAATATTGTCCAGACTCCCCACGACCACACCACAAAAAACAGTTAGCCCTACAGCACTACCGAGATGACCTGCTGCGCCCAGTATGATTGCAGCCGGTATCCATACCAGTGCAGTACCGATTCCAGGCAAAATCGACAGCAACACCATAATCAGAGCCCAGAAAACAGGGCTTGGGATATCTGCTACAGCAAATGCTGCCCCTGCAAGACCACCCTGCAGCACACCAATGATAACAGTGCCTTTGATAGTTGCCCTTGCTACGGAAGTGAACCGCTTTAGCATCCGTTGCTCATCACTATCCTTTAATGGAAGATAGTACAAAATTTTATCAATTAATTTGTTGCCATCCATGAGAAAAAAAAACATGGTATACAGAATTATCAAAATGGTAAAAATGAAATTCATGGTACCCAAAGTAGCTGACGAGAGACTGTTAATCAAAAAACTGCTTCCTTCAGCTACCATTTCACCAGCCTTTTGAATAATCAAAGCACGATAAGGGATAATCTGATCATAATATGGCAAAGATTTCATGGATGCAAAAAAAGCATCTGGTTCACTGATCTGAGCTTGCACCCATGGCGTAACAGAATGCCCTACCTTGATCGCCTGAGATGTCACAATCCCTATCAGCCCGATAAGTGGCAGCATCAAAAAGAGGATGATCAGCAAAATGGTTGCTAAAGAGGCAAGTGAACGTCGACCGGCAAACCAGCGTTCAAAGCAGAGATAAAGCGGATGGGCCAGGGCGCTGAACAATCCTCCCAGAAAAATAGCCATTAAAAAAAACCGAATCATTGATAAAAAAAGAGCTGAAATAAAAAAAACGACCAGTAGCAGAACTGACTTGTTGATAATTTCATTTTTCATGATTTATAATCCTTGATGGTTGCAAAAAAAGTTTTAAAATACCGATTTTCATATAAAATATCAATAATATTCTGTTAAAATTTTGCAAAAGGGAAGTTCAGTTGTTTTTGCAGCGTATTAAATAGACTTAAATAAATATGTTGAGTTTTTTTATTGCCTATTACAATACTATATTATAACAATACTGCAAATGCAGTGAGAAAAATAATTTATCAATTTTTTATTTTGCAGTTATACTTCTATACTCCTTTTGAAGTATATATTCCTTTTTATAAAATCAAAAAACAGGAGGACTTGTACCATGACTGGAAGATATTTTGAGGATTTTGAACCAGGTGAAAAAATTTTCGGCAAAGGAATAACTATAACAGAGAGTCATGTTGTTCAATTTGCCGGTATTACAGGTGATTTTCATCCGCTTCACACAAATGAAGAACATGCTAAAAAAACAGAATGGGGGACAAGAATTGTGCATGGATTGTTAACTGCATGCATGGCAATACCAGAACTTGGCAATATCGTATCAGACACTGCTGTGGCACATACTAAAGATATTTTTAATTACACAGCACCTGTATATTTTGGAGATACAATATTTCCGGAATTTGAAATAACAGCGTTAGAACAAAAAAAACGCTGGGGAAAAATATCTATAAAACTTACTGTTAAAAATCAAAAGGGTGATATTGTTGTTGATGGAAGTTCCGAAGTTCTGGTGAAAAACAGACCTTAATAATACCCGGAGACCGGGATTCAGAATTTTCAAACATTCAGGAGCAACAACTTTTTTTATATAATTCCCATGCCATGAGGAGCGCAACAAAACATGAAAATGAGATAGTGTTTACTGGCATTTTATAAATTAGTAGAATTCCTTAATTCATAATTTTCACATAAACTCATTACTTGTGTATAAAATTCATTTTATCCAGAATATATTATAGATAAAGCAGTTCATTCATTAAAGGAGAAGTTAATATGCTTAATGGAAAAGTCGCTGTAGTTACTGGAGCAGCTCAGGGAATTGGAAGAGGCATAGCTTTAACCCTCGCGCGCAGTGGAGCATCTGTTGCTGTTATAGATTTGAATCTTGAAAAAGCAAACAGAGTAGCTGATGATATCAACGTGCTGGGGCAAAGAAGTATAGCTGTAAAAGCGGACATATCTGACCATAATGATGTAAAAGCCATGTCAGAAACAGTGTTCGATGAACTGGACAAAGTTGATATTGTGGTCAATAATGCTGGAATAGCTCGTGACACAATGGTTTTAAAAATGACCGAAGATCAATGGGATGCTGTTTTTGGAGTACATCTTGTTGGTGCGTTTAATTGCACTCAGGCCTTTGTAAAAGGTATGATTGGCAGAAAATCCGGCCGCATCATAAATATTGTTTCAGCAGCCGGTCTGCTTGGAAACATGGGAAGTTCAAATTACGCATCAGCCAAAACTGCCTTAATAGGTATGACAAAAGCAAATGCAAGAGAGCTCGCCAAATATAAAATAACAGCAAATGCCATTGGACCGGCAGCCGAAACACCCATATTAAGGCATGTGCCTGAAGCTGTAAAAGCAGCTTTTTCCGGACGGGTGCCACTCGGTTACATGGCTCCTCCCCAGGAGATAGGAACTGTAGCTGCTTTTTTGGCTTCAGAAGAATCTAAATATATCACTGGCCAGATTATCCATGCTGAAGGCGGCATGTACATGTAAAGCTTTTATGGAGGAATAATATGAACTTAAAAGAAAAAGTTGCATTAATAGTAAGTGGTGGAAATGACCTTGGCGCGAACGTAGCTTCAGGAATGGCAGCCGCAGGAGCAAAAATTGCTGTTTTTGATCTGGATCCATCTAACGCACAAAAAATTTCAGAAAAAATAAAAAATGAATATAATCTTGAACCATTTATAATTAAAGGTAATCTAAATTCTGAAGCAGGCGCTGCAGCAATAGCTTCAAGTGTTGTTGAAAAACTGGGAACAATCGATATTCTTGTTACTTCCCACGGCATAGTAAAAGAAGCACCTTTGACTGAGCTTTCCATTGATGATTTTATGGCTGTTTTAAATGCAAATATGAGAAGCCTGTTTTTAATAGTTAAAGCTGTTGGGCAGATAATGAAAGAAAAGAAAAGCGGAGCAATTACCTGCATTTCACCTGTTGGTGGATGGGAAACAGATTACAGTGCCAATTATTGTGCTGCAAGAGGAGGCATTTACGGCTTTGTGAGAACAGTTGCAAAAGAATTTATAAGGTATAATATAAGCATGAACGGAGTAATGCTTCCAGTAAAACCATACACTGTAAAAGATATATGGTCTGTATTCACATCTCAATTCCCTGTCGGTTGCTTAACAGATCACCAGGATGTATCTTCGCTGGCTGCCTTTCTTTCGTCCGACCAGAGCAAGGTTTTAACAGGACAGATTATAGGCGAACCGTGGTTTTAGTCTCTTGACCTGACTGACATAATAACGTATAAAAGATAAGTTTATTGTTTTTGTCAATTGTAAACTGGTAATTGTTAATCATTTTTACTGTTTCCTGTCATTTTGACGGCAACGCCGTGCTTGTTATTTCGGCTTTTTTTTTTACCATTCCGGCCTCTTTCCGTCATTATGGCGGAGGCCGGAATCCAGAGGCCAAGACCAGAAGTTTTTAAACATTAAAGACTATCCAAAGCGGGGTACCCGCAACCCAAAGATGAAGTTGTAGGAGTCAGTTAGTCAGTTATCAGTTGTCAGCACTGGAGGTTATTTTAAAATTTGAAGATTTGGAAGTATGGATTCAGGAAACAAAAGAACTCTCGGCGATGCTCGTAGGTCTCAGCAAATCCCTATGGAAGATAAAT
>JAUVKE010000110.1 GCA_030592105.1 Desulfobacteraceae bacterium | reverse complement strand
ACTTAGAGGATCCTGATTTTCCAGCTGGGCAACCAGCAGCCTTAAAAACGTATCTCTTCCCATATCATTAGAGCCGGATTCCTTTATTTCAGGCTGTTCTGGTGTTACGGAATTTAATTGTAAAATATCCATTTCTCCCCCTTTTAATCTCCTTATTCAGGCACTTTTTATTAAGCGAAAACACCTATAAGTCCTGTATTATCCTCTTCTTTTAATACCAAAACAGGATGGCCAGGTTCTTCCATATTCTCATTCCCTGAATTTTCTTCACTATTTGATCTGAAATCTCCTTTTCGGTCATACCCTTTTTTGCCATAACCAGGTTCATCATTAACAAAAACTTCGACTTTTTCCATACCTAAACCCTGATTACTCAAATCAGTTTTCAACTGGACAATATTATTTTCTATAATCTCTTTGCTCAATGGGTTCTCTGTTAAAATTTTAAGAATTACCTGGCGGTTTGTAATGGAAATTTTAAGTTCAATACGACCAAGATATTCAGGTTCCAAATGAATCTTAATAGATTTTTGCCCATCATTAATACCCAACACAGCCTTTTTTACTATCTGCCCCACAACATTTGACTGATCTGGTTGTTGAAATGTCTTTTTGGCTTTGCCAGATAGAACTTCAGAGATAACCTTACCGGAAGTCCTGGAATTCAAAAACGACATATTATCTTTATTCTCAGGCTCAACACTGATAACTTTTTTTTCAAGATGCTCCGCTTTTATACCCTTTGTTCTCTCTCCCATTAGCCTCTCGCCTGCTTCCCTGATCAAATCTTTTTCAGATTTTACGTAACTGCTGTTCCCGGCACTACCATCTAAAGCAGCACCCACAGTTTGCCCTTTTCCCTGTGTTGAGGCCAGAGGCTTCAAAATATCAGTTTTGTTTTCTGTAAAATCCTTAATATTTATTTTGTCATCGGAATTCACAGGTGTATTACCTTTTTTATTATCAGGCGGCCGCAAGAGATGTCCTTTATCAAACATACTACTTTCTACTTTTTTATGCTGTTCAGGAAAATTATTTACAGTTTTTTTTAAAGGTTCTATTTTTACTTCCATATTATGAGAAGAATTATCCAATTTATCTCCGGATTGTTCCGGAAATTTCAGTTGAATAGTTTTATTCCCGTTTTTCAAGATAGAATCTGTTCCATCCTTCTTAACAAATTGTTTTGACAACAAATGGACCGTATTATTTTCATCTTTCCCTGCAATTTGCTTTAGAAATAAATCTCCCTTAATGCCCTCATTTTTCCCTGATAATTGCTTTGGCAGCAAAACATCTTTGCTGTTTTCACCTTTACTGACAATATGTTTTAAGAGTAAATTTTCCTTATTATTTTCTTTTTTTACGGGCAGTTCTTTTAAAAGCAAAGCACCCTTTTTTTCTCCACCTTTACTGATAAATTGCCTTACCAATAAAAAGTCTCTATTATTCTCATCTCCCCCTGCAACTTGCTTTAATAATAAAAAAGTTTTATTATTATCACTTTTTCCGGTTTCGGTAATCTGTTTTAAGAGTAAAAAATCCCTGGTATTTTCATTTTTTCCGGCCATTTGCTTTAAGAGTAGAAACATCCTGCTGTTTTCATCTTTACCTGTAATCTGTGTTGAGAATAACTCTGCGTTGTTATTTCCCTCTTTTCCAAACAGTTGTTTTAATAATAAAATATCCTCATCTTCACCTTTATAAAGAGCCAGATGCTCCATGTCTGTTTCAGCGGAAAAATCTTTTATTCCAGGGCTGGTAAGATTCGGGGATATTGAAAAACTCCCATCCATATTAAGAATAAATCCTTTTGACACAGCTTCCATAATCATCTGCAATACGTCTTCACTTAAAGAATCGGATATATCCATACCATCTTCAGAAATTATTTTTACCTGGAAATTATTTAATTTATTAACTGCATTGGTTTGCATTTTTGTCACATCAGAAAGAACACATAAAAATGTTGCACTATCACCAGTAACACCTTTAACATTCCCGGCAAAACCCGAATCATTCTTCCCTGTTCCACTGGAAAGAACATTCCTGCCAGGCTGCTGCATTATCATAAATGGTATTTGCATAATAGAATCTCCAACAAATGATTAACAAATCACCTCAATTCGCACATAAACAACAAAACATCCCCTGTGCATAATTTTAGCAATACTATTCATTTTTAATTATTTTTTTGCGGCAGAAGCTGCTGGTTGCTATCTCATCAATAAAATTCTGCTCTTTATGCAGCAAATTATTCATATATTCCTGCAATCCTTTTTCCTTTAGTTTATCCAGTATTTTACGTTTTTTTACTGTTTCCAGCAAAACAGCACGTTTTTCTTCAACTTTTTTTTCAGCGTCAACTATAATTTTTTTTTGGTTAAATACCTCTTCTGATAAACGTTTTGCAAAATTATGATATAATATATTCATTGAAGCTATTAAGCCTCCTTTCTGCTTTTCTTCCAGCTCCATTTTTATTTCCACCGTTTTATTCTTTAAATCAAGCAGCTTAGCCATATCAGTAAATAATTGTCTTTCCAGCATACCTAATTCTTTTTGAAGATTCTCTTCTTCAAATTTTACATGATTTAATAATGGCTCCAACGAGAATCTATACATAAAATTTTAATCTATTTTAAAAATCAGGTAAAGAGACTATCAAGGGCATTAATACTCTCTTCAAAAGTCGCTTTCTCATCTATCCCCTGCTTTAAATAACTGTCTATTCTGGGTGCCATAGAGATTGAATAATCGATATCAGGGTTGCTTCCTGCGACATATGCACCAATATTAATTAAATCTTCTGATTTCCTGTATGTAGCCAGCACTGATTTTAATTTATTTACATTTGTCTGATGTCCTGGATCTATAATATCAACCATCACCCGACTGATACTTTTTAATATATCTATTGCGGGATAATGGTTCTTTGCTGCCAGCTCCCGTGTTAAAACAATATGGCCATCTAATATGGAACGTACCGCATCTGAAATAGGTTCATTAAAGTCATCACCTTCCACCAAAACAGTATAAAAACCGGTAATCGTACCTTTATCTGAAGTACCTGTTCTTTCTAATAATTTAGGGAGAAGCGTAAAGACAGATGGGGTATATCCTTTGGTAGCAGGTGGTTCCCCAAGCGAGAGTCCTACTTCCCTTTGTGCCATGGCAAACCTTGTTACAGAATCCATAATCAGATTTACATCACATCCTTTATCCCTGAAATATTCCGCTATTGCTGTAGCTATAAAAGCGCCCCTCATTCTTATTAAAGGGAGTTGATCTGATGTGGCAACCACAACTACAGATTTTTTCAATCCTTCTTTTCCAAGGTCTTTTTCTATAAACTCATTCAGTTCCCGGCCACGTTCACCTATTAATGCTATTACATTAACATCAGCAACAGCATGACGGGCGATCATGCCTGTTAAAACACTCTTTCCCACGCCTGATCCTGCAAATATCCCAACCCTCTGTCCGCGTCCAACAGTTAACAACCCGTTTATAGCGCTGATTCCCACATCAAGAGGTTTATTTATTCTACTTCTCTTAACAGGATTATATGGCGCTGCATAAAGTGGATATTCATCTTCAATGTTAACAGGTCCCTTATTATCTATGGGATTACCAAGTCCATCTACAATTCTTCCAAGGAGTTCTTCCCCAACAGGCACCAGTGGATTCTCTTCTCTGTTCACCACCATACTCCCCTGAGACAAGCCCCTGATATCTTCTATTGGCATTAGCAGGACATTATTTCCTCTAAAACCCATAACTTCAGACATTATTTTTTTTCTGCCATCTCCTGTATAAATATCACAGATATTTCCTAATTTGGATATGGGCCCTTTTGACTCAATAACAAAACCTACAATTTTTGAGACCTTTCCTGTTGATATAACAGGAGACAATCTGTCCAGTGATTCATAATATTTATTAAAATCTATTCCGTTATCCATCTTACTGCTCAACTTTATCTAAAAAAGTGTCTTCAATTAATAAAAGCTGGCTTTCGATTCTGGCATCAATATCACCCGAGTCAGTCTCAACAACACAGCCTCCACAGGTAATTTCAGGGTCTTCCTCAAAAACAGCAATTCCCTTATTAAAAGGAAGTTCAGAATTATCTATTCCATGTTTTTTTATTATCTTTAAATCATCAGGATTAATCTTAATCTTAATATGTTCCTGTCCCATTATTTTTCCCAAAGCCTGTTTAACAACCGATAGAATTATATCTTTATCTACGGAGACTTCCCTGAGTACAATTTTTTTTGCAACTGCCAGAGCAATTTTTACAGCATTGGTTTCAGATTGTTTATAAATTTCGCTCTTTAATCTCTCAAAACTTGAAATTATAATTTGAAAATCATTAACTGATGCTGTTATTTTTGCATTTTCTTCCTGAATGCCTGCTGCTTTCCCTTCGGCGTAACCTTTGGCATAAGCTTTTTTTTCATTAGCAGCAGAATCTGTTTCCATCCCAGCTAATGATCCATCAGCGCTTTTCAAAATTAACCGTTGAAAAGCATTCTCCGGTATATCCTTTTTTTTATCCTGAGAAGGCGTCTCTTTAATAATATCAGGAAATGAATAATGCCCATTTTTATCCTGCTCTCCTAAAATCTCTGTTTTTAATCTTTTATCCAATGAACTCTTCTCCTCCACGGCCGCTGATTACGACTTCACCCTTACTCTCTTTTTCCTGAATTATTCTGGTAATTATCAATTGTGCCTCTGAAACATCTTTCATTTTTACTGCCCCAAGAGAATCAATCTCTTCTTTCAAAATAAGAGCTGCCCGTTCTGAAATATTACTAAAAATTTTATCCTTTACATCATCAGCCGAAGCTTTTAATGCCAGGGCAAGAGTCTTTGTCTCCACACTTCGCAGCACATTCTGCATTCCCCTGTCATCTACCAGTACTAAATCATCAAATACAAACATTTTTTGTCGGATAAGTTCAACAATTTCCGGATCAAGCTCTTCCATCTCTTCTAAAATCATATTCCCTGCAACGCCATCCATTGTGTTTAAAATATCAGCAAGACTATCCACTCCATCTGTCTTCTGAACGGCAGATGGATCCCTGTTTCCCAATAGATCCGCAAAAACCTGATTGATTTCAGTAATCATTCCTGGTAAAATTTTGTCTAGTTTAGCTATTCTATAGGAAACATCAATCATCTTTTCTTCAGGAAGACCACCTAAAACTTCGCTTCCCATCTTTTTCTCAAGATTGACAAGAATCAAGGCAATTGTCTGGGGATGTTCATCAATAATCAACTGCAGAACCTGTTCCGAAGACATGGCAGCTAACGCAGTTAAAACTGCTGCTGTCTGTTTTTTTTCTTCCTCCTTCCCATCCAGACTGTCCCGCTGTGCTTCCTGGCTCTGCTGAGCACCCTGGTCTGCCGGAAAAATCATACCTGGCTGGCCACCAGGGGCAGGCTGAGGCGCTAACCCCTGCTGCATTACTGTGGTGCCACCGGACTGCACTACCTGACCCGGCTGTACTGCCACTCCGGACTGCACTACCTGGCCCGGCTGCACTGTTGTTACCCCAGCCTGTATTACCTGACCTGGCTGCGCTGGCACCACAGCCTGACCCGGTTGAGTGCCGCCTGTGGCAGGCAGCATCAGACCATCTCCTGCCCTGGCTCCAAGCAAACCCATAAACTCACTTGCAATATTATTCACAACACCTGGTGCTACATCCCCTAACTCAGATGCCAGTTTTATTATGGTACTCTTCTCGGCATCTGTAAAATAATTGAGAATATCTTTAGAAGCAGCCATACCCATCGACTTAATCAGTATGGCAACTTTTATTGAACCTTTAAGACCTATTTTATCCATATTCTTAAATTTTAATAGTATAAACCGTCACATAATTACCTATTTTAAAATTGGAACAAAGCCATAGGGAGGAAGGCGTATTATAATACTCCGACGACCGATAACGCAGTAAAATTATTTATGTGACGGTCTATATTAATCTGCGCTCCTTATTCTTTCAGCCAATCCTTCATCAATCCTGCGGCGGCTTCCTTGTTCGCTGAAATTGCACCCAATGCTGTGTTCTGCGGAATGCCATGAGCATATTCCCTTTCAATTTCTGTCACAGTTTTTGGAAGCTGTGTTAAAAGCTGCATATCCTTTACTGAATCTGAGGTCAGCCATTTAAGTAATGGCCTAACAACAAATATAAAACAAAACAGAATAGCAAGACCTGCAAAGATCTGTTTAAAAAAGGGTTTAAATTTCAGAATCTTATGAAACAGATCAGCAGGCTCTTCTGGTTCTTTCTCTTCAAACATCCTGGAGGTTTCAAAAGGTATATTGATAATCTCAATTGTGTCACCCCTTTTAGTGTTGAAATTAACCGCACTCTTCACTATCCCTTCAAACATGCGCATCTCTTCTTGTGTCCGTGGTATATATTCATTTTCAGGAACAGAAGTTTCCATATTTTCACTTATCTCTTTTTTATCCTTTTCCTCTTTACTCTTTTCAGTATTAACCACTGGTATAACAGGCTTATAAGATCCATCTATAATCACGGCCACAGATAATCGCTTAATCGTTCCAACAGGTTCTATAGTATGTTTGACTGTTTTACCTATCTCATAATTTATAGTCTTATCCTGTTTTTTTGATTTAACATTCTCTTCAGACTTATTGCCTGACATTTTTGCAGGAGTAACATTTGATTCAAGTCCAGGAATTCCTGAAGGAACAATACTGCTATCCAGTGTAAACGCACTTGAAATTTGTTCGCTTCGTACAACCTGATTCTCTGGCAAATAAAATTCTTCCGTCTTCTCCTGTCTTATAAAAGCAACATCACATGAAACCCTTACAATCGATTTTCCAATACCAAGAGCAGTATCCAACATTGTTTTCACACGATTCTCCAGATTTTTTTCAACCTTTCTCTGAAGCTCAATCTGGTTAGAACTTGTTTTGATTGCCGTAGCTCTTTCATTGGATTCTGTAAGTATCTTTCCGGTATTATCAATTATTACCACGTTTTCAGGATGCAGGCCTGACACACTGGAGGAGACAAGATTTACAATCCCTTTTATCTGTGCATTGCTTAACCATACTCCATGACGAAGTTTAACTACTACAGATGCTGTTGCAGGCTCTTCCTTTTCCATAAAAAGGGATTTTGAAGGCATTACAATATGAACTCGTGAGCTGACAACTTCATCAAAACTATTGATAGTACGACATATTTCTCCCTGCATAGCCCTCTGATAATTTATATTCTGAGCAAATTCAGTTACTCCAAGCTTTGTATTATCAAAAATTTCAAACCCTACGCCAGCACCCTGTGGAAGTCCCATCGCAGCTAACTCCATTTTCAATTCATGAAGCATCTCTTCCGGCACAAGGATGGCATTCCCATTTGGAGATATTTGGTATCTGATTTTTTTCTCTTTTAATTTCGACAAAATTACACCTGCGTCATTAGAAGAAAGATTTGTAGCAAGATAACCAAATTCCGGTTTTCCTGCCCAAACCAGCAAAAAATAAAATCCAGATACAATAGCACAAACAAAAAACAAAAAAGTAATTTTTTTTGCAGGCGAAAGACCTATCATAATAGTTTTTATCTGATTTAACAAACCTGAATATGTTTCTGGCATTTTCAGCCCCTTTATTAAACCTGCATTCTTTTAACTTCATTATATGCTTCTATTATTTT
>JAUVKE010000192.1 GCA_030592105.1 Desulfobacteraceae bacterium | reverse complement strand
TTTTTTCCAGTTTGCGGAAATTGGTCATAGCCTTTACAAAGGCCTTCCGAAAACGACATGCCTTTACCTGCTCCAAAAGCGGGAATTCATCATCGGGAAAGGTTTCCTGCCACTGTTTGAGGACTTGCTCGGATTCTCTGATTTTTACCTTAAAATTCTGACAGGCCTGGTACCATTTCTGGTAGGTTTCCGACAAAGGATAATGTTGTATGCTTTCATTGTATAACGCTGTAATTTCATCAACCAAATTTTCATTTTTAGCTGGACTAATGCCCAGGGCATCTAATATGACCGTTGGAATAGAAGAGGGGATTGACTGGGGTATATCATCAGATAACTCCAGTGAAAGCTCCCCCATTCGTTTATAAATAAGAGCTTTTTCAATATTTCCTAACCTTGTGTTGGAGGCAGGGAGTATTTTTTTTAAAAAATTTAATTCCATATCAGGTACGCATAAATGGGTAATATGGATATTCATGTAAATGAAATAAGGTTTTTTAAATAAAGATTTGGGCTTATATCTTGAAGAATGGGACAGTTTGTTTAAAAACAGACTGCCCAATTCAATAAAAAATCCACTTCGCTGACCGTATACATTTGCAGAGATTATTGTTTCAAGGGCCCCATCGGCAGCTGACCATTTCCCTGCAGCAATCATTCGATCTATTCCGGCTATTTCAGAATAAAGGGTTTTCCCCTCCATCCTGCATTCTATATTTTTTCCTTTTTCAGTAATCACGGGCTGATTATCAACAAGCATTGTCAAGGTGACCGCCATTTTAGAAACGGAACAGTCATTGGGTATGCGTAAAAGAATCTTTCGGGCTTTGTCATCCTCAAATTCGTAAAACATGTTCAGCGCCTGAATAAATAGACGCCAGTAAATAAAAGGAGAACGCCTGTTGATTTTCTCCAGCATTAATTCATAGCTGGTTCTTTTGCCTGACGTGCCTTCAACTTCTTCCCAGGCTGCGATAATCAATTCTGCACCTGCCTTCAGGGGGATCTGGTCGGGGAGAGAGGTGTTTTTCAGCAAAATTCGTATATCTTTTAATTCGTTGATAATATATTGATTAACAGCCAAAGTAACCCTGTCATCATGGCCATAGCTCAAAAGAACAACTGCGGAGTCTGATTCCATGTCCATTTTAACTAAAAATTCCATGGAAAACAGATCCGCTGAATCAGAATATTTTTTAACAATATCTGTGTATAAAGCTCTTGCTTCCTTTAGCTGCATAACATCAAGCATTTCTGTAAGTCTGACTTGATATGCTCCAATAAAAACGGGCAAATGCTCCTGCATCTGAAATTTTTCATGTTTTACAAGGTGCTTAGCCAGTGCCACGGCACGTCGGCCCCGCGCCTGTTCAATCATCTGTTTTATATTATTCAACAACGCCGGCAAAGACTCCGGTGGAATTAATATTTTTCTTTTTTTCTTTTTTTTTTCCTGGTTTTTCTTTTTTTTTCCCATAATTATATTTTCATAGTTTATGAAGGATGTTAAATAATTTGTAACCATTCAGCGTCGCTGATTTAAGATACGCAGCAGGTATGATCTGGTTAAAACATTTGAAATTGTTTGAACGGATTAGAGAGCGTTAAGAAAGAATCCATCAGAGCTGAATTTATTAAAATTATTTTCTGATATACTATTACGCAAGCTTATATTTTTAACAGATTCTTTCTTTACGACCTCTTATCTGTGAGTTTTTCATGGTTTAATCAGATTATACCTGTTGCCGTACATATTAGCTGAATAATTACAATAATTTTATAATTTGAGTTCATCGAAAATGCGAAAAAAAGCGGCTATATCATCTTCGTTATTATAAAAGTGGAGTGATATTCTGATGTTCCCATTACGAAGGGAGAGCATAATTTTTTTTGAAATCAAAAAATTATAACATTTTACAGGGTCATTCCGAGGTTTAAATGATAAAATTCCAGAGCGGTTTTCCCTGCTTGCTGGCGAAATAATATGAAGACCACGTTCGTCAAGGTGTTTTCTAAAAATATCATTGAGGCGTAAAACTTTATAATAAATGTTTGGAATTCCAACCTCTTTTAGCAGATTTAAAGCCGCACCCAATCCGAAAATTCCTGAAATATTCATCGTACCGGGTTCAAATTGCAGGGCATTTTTTTTGAGGGTAAAGTCAATATTAAAATCTTCTTCATTAATAACACTCTTCCATCCCAGGCTAAACGGGGTTAATAATTCATTTACCTGTCTGCTGATAAAAAGTATGCCGATTCCCATGGGCCCTGTCAACCATTTGTGTCCTCCTGCTGAAAGGAAATGGATGCCGCATTCTTTTACATCTAAAGGGATAACCCCCAGGCTTTGAATTGCATCAACAAATAAAAATATCCCTTTTTTTTTGCAAAAATTTCCAAGTTCAGGAAGATTTGCAGCAAATCCTGATAAATAATCAACAGAACTCAATGCTATCATTCTCGTTTTTGGGGTAATTTTTTTTTCGATATCTTTTAAATTTATACAACCACTTTGTCGTTGTACAAATTTAACCTGTACTCCTTTCTCTTTTAGATTTAGCCATGGGTAAACATTGGAGGGAAAATCGGGTACAGGTATAATTACTTCATCTTTCTCTTTCCAGTTAAAGCCGGATGCAATTATACTGATTCCTGCTGATGTGTTTCCGGTAAAGGCGATTTCATCAGAATCGGCATTGATTACGGATGCAGCCGATTTGCGAACAGCCTCAACCTGCTTGATCCAGTTAAAGTATTCTTTACTCGCCTGGTTTGCGCTCTCCTTATAAAAATCTGTAACTGCCTTAACAACCTTTAATGATACTGGGGATGCAGCTGCATGGTTCAGGAAAATATAATCTCGCGTAACAGGGAACCAGGAACGGTGGGTATCAGTTTTCATAGCAAAATAGGGCTTTCCTTATTTGGGACTGGTCATAACATCGGCCATCATATGTCAAAACTGAGCTATGGCAAAATTTGAACCAGGCCCCTTTATTTAGGAACGGAGATGAAATAAGTTGAGCAGAAATAGCGCAGGATTTTGGCCCATATACAAGGCGCATTAAAGGTTGCATACTATACGTATCGGCCTTTGATGCAACGAAGTAGATGGGCCAAAAGACAAGCTATTTCGTTCAACTTATAAAATTTTCGTTCCTTAATCAGATCATACCTGTTGCAATGGCGACCTGCTGAATAATTACATTGATTATAACATCTTTACCATTAAGGGAATGGCAACAAAGGTGCCAATGCCGCTTCCGATATTAGTAAAAATTACTATAAGGAGTATCCGTGTGAGTCTGTTTTTCCAGAATCCCCTTATGGAAAGTATGTCACCGGAAAGATTTTCAAGATCCATAACTTTTGGTTTTCTTATGACGGTCTCCACAAGTCCTGAAACCCACCCTGCTGCGATCATCGGATTTAAAGAGGTTAATGGTGCTGCCAGTACGGAGGACAAAATGGTCAAGGGGTGAGCCAGTGCCAGGGCTGCTCCCAGTCCGGCCAGAACACCATTTGCAATAATCCACCATTTAATCATATGAATGCCGGCATTTGTTTCCCCATAAAAAAATCCAATTACAAAAAGTGCACAAATAATTAAAGGGAATCCCCATTTTATAATAGATGACATTTTTCTTTTTGGTGGAAGGGTTTCCAGCTCCTTAATATCCGGGTCTGTATTAATATATTTTTTAATCCCTGGGATGTGTCCGGCGCCAACCACAGCCACAATTTTTTTGCCCGGGGCAGATTTTATTTTGCTGGCAAGGTACATATCCCTTTCATCTATAAGAATGGTCTTGATAATGGGCTGAATTCGTCCTATTTCCGAAAGAAGAGTTTCAAGCACATCTTCTTTTTTCATTTTTTCAATATCTTCTTTGGTTATGTCATTTATCTGGCCCAGTGAAAAAAGGAATTGGAATATCAGTTTGATTTTGCCCCATAATCCCAGGGCTCCCCATGTCCTTGAGAGTGTGATGTGTACATCCCTGTCGGCAAGGTGAATTACAGCCCCCACTTCATCAGCGGTTTCCATGGCCTTTAACATTTCCTGGCCAGGGGTAATGTCAAAATTGCTGGCTACCCTTTTTTGAAAGGATGCTAAAAGAAGGTTGGAAAGAAGAAGAAATGTTTTTTTTTCCTTTATTACCTTTATTACATCCATCTCCTGCCATTTTTGTTTTTGCGTGATGGTTTGGTACCTGGATTCGCACAATTCAACACAAACAGTATCCGGATTATTCTTTTCTATGGTAGAGGTTACAAGATCAACACTTTCCTTTGACACATGGGCAGTGCCGATAAGAAGAATCTCTTTGCCGTCTATATTCAGAGGGTGGAGCATGTCAGCATCTGTTTTTATCATATATTACTCCTTGTAAATAGTGTGCTATCTGAATATAATTAAATGAGTTTTATGTCAATTTTTAACAGTTGAACAGTGACTATTTTTTTATCCGGTGATTAAAAAAAACGTAACTATTCAGCTAATCTGTAGCACTGAATAGTTACAAAAAAACTATGAAAATAATTGGGAATAATATATTTATGAATCAGAACCTTTATATGTTTGAAAAAGAGCCATATTACCTTAATACAAAAAATGAGATCGATATGTTTAAAGCTGCCTATGCCGGCAGATTGCCAGTGATGCTTAAGGGCCCCACCGGATGCGGAAAGACCAGGTTTGTTGAGTATATGGCCCATTGCTTAAATCGTCCCCTTATAACCATTGCCTGCCATGAAGATCTTTTTGCTTCGGATTTGATTGGTCGGTTTCTCTTAAAAAACGATGAAACAGTATGGTGTGATGGTCCATTGACCAAAGCCGTACGTATGGGTGCCATCTGTTATCTTGATGAGGTGGTGGAGGCTCGTAAAGATACAACTGTTGTTATCCATCCCTTAACTGATAACCGCCGAATTCTCCATATTGATAAAAATGGTGAAACTCTCCACGCACACAAAAATTTTTTGGTGGTGATTTCATATAACCCAGGATATCAATCTGTTATAAAGGATCTTAAGCAGAGTACGCGTCAGCGCTTTGTAGCAATAGATTTTAATTACCCACCTTTTTCAAAAGAGGTTGAAATTGTTGCGAGAGAAGGGCATATTGAAATCGAAATAGCTCGGCAACTGGTCTCTTTAGCTGAAAAAATAAGAAATATTAAAGAACATGGCCTGTCCGAGGGGGCAAGTACCCGCTTGCTGATATATGCAGCCAGGCTAATCAGGGAAAATGTTTCTCCTTACGAGGCGTGCAAAGCAGCCATATGTCTTCCCCTAACAGATGATGATAGAATCCAGGAAACATTAAATGATCTGGTTGAAGATATTTTTGATATG
>JAUVKE010000343.1 GCA_030592105.1 Desulfobacteraceae bacterium | reverse complement strand
TCTTGACCAGGCAACCGCTTTTGATCATCGGGTGAAAAATGTTCTTTCCACAAAAGGAGCTTTATAAGCGTATGATTTTACCGCAATGCAATTTTAAGAATATAAAATTTATTTTTTTGGGCATTATATTCTCTTTGATCTTTTCCAGCTGTGCAAGCCAGTCAATATCGATCAAACCGGTTGCAGAACCCGGGCCAATTTACAACCTCATGGTTATCCCCTTTAAAAATATGTCCATAGAGGATTCCGACACAGCTGCCGGCCCCTTGTCCGGCATGGTTTTTATGACTGAAAAAGTGTCAAACGAATCCGTTGATTTCATGACCAACAGGCTGGTGGCTTTAATAAAAAAACGTACAGATTTTAATGTAATACCTGTGGAGTTTTCTCCGGATATTGTTTCACCTGACATGGTCAATATCTCTGAACAAAAAAAAATAGTCGATCTCGGTGGGGATTATAAGGCTGACGCTGTTTTGGCAGGTTATATTTATCGATTCCGGGAGCGTAAAGGATCCAGATTTTCAGTGGAAACTCCTGCGTCTGTTGCCTTTGTTCTTCATATTATCAGCGTTTCCGGCCAACGTATTGTATGGACGGGAAGCTTTGATGAAACCCAGCAATCTTTATTTGAAAATCTTTTACAGATAAAAACTTTTATAAAAAGAAAAGCATCCTGGATTACCGCCGAACATATGGCTGATGCTGCTTTAACAGACTTAATAGAGGCGTTACCAGAACCATGATTATAATACCTGCTATTGATTTAAAAAATGGAAAATGTGTACGTCTCCTCCAGGGTGAAATGGATAAAGAGACAGTTTTTTTTGATAACCCTGCATCTGCTGCGCTAAAATGGGAAGAGGATGGGGCTAAACTTATTCATGTGGTGGACCTTGACGGTGCCATGGAAAAACACCCTAAAAACCTTGATTCCATAAAAAGCATTTTAAAGGCTGTTAACATCCCGATTCAGGTGGGTGGCGGGATACGTGACGAAAAAACAATAAAAATGTTTCTTGATATTGGAGTAAAAAGAGTCATTATCGGGACAGAAGCGATCAAAAATCCAAAATTCGTCAAAGAAGCATGCACAAGATTTCCCGGCCAGATTGTAATGGGAATAGATGCCCGTAACGGATACGTTGCAGTAGAAGGCTGGACGGAAACTACACAAACAAAAGCTATTGATCTTGCTCGACGGTTTGAAGATTGCGGAGTAGCAGCTATAAATTTCACAGATATACTCAAAGATGGAATGGAATCCGGCCCCAATATTGAACAGACCAGGCAGCTGGCACAAGGAATATCGATTCCGGTTGTGGCGTCCGGTGGAGTTTCAACCATAGAGGATATAAAAAATCTAATCCCCCTTGGAAAAATTGGTGTGGTTGGAGTAATCACAGGCAAAGCCTTGTACACCAACAGTCTTAATCTTAAAGATGCAATAGAATTAACAAATACAGATTCCTTATAATCTGCTATATATTTGATTTTCATATAAATAGCTGTCATCTTTTTCATTAAAATGGATAGTCAAGGAGGTTTAAAATGAAATTTTGTGCTGTTGAACATGCACTGCCGAGCAAACTGGTGACAAATGCAGATATTATTCGAGAGATTCTTTTAAAAAGTAAAAACTACTTAACAGGTAAAGCTCTTGACCTTCTGGAAAAAACCTTTGAAGATCTTTTCGAAAAATCGGTTACTTCTATCAGGTATCACCGGGGGGAAAATGAAAAAGCTTTACAATTTGGTATTGATGCAGGCAAAAAAGCGCTGGAATCTGCCAATATGTCACCTGATGAAATAGACCTTCTTATATATGTGGGGGTGGGTAGAGGTTTTATTGAACCTGCCACTGCAAATGTTTTTCAAAAGCTTCTTAAACTTAAAAATGCAACCTGTTTTGACATTTTAGACGCCTGTGCCAGCTGGCTCAGAGCCATTCATGTTGCACAGTCATTTATAAAAACCGGAATGTATAAGAATATCATGATCTTGAACTGTGAATTCAACTTCAAGGAATATGCAAACTTTGAATTCAGGTCTGTTGCTGACGTGGAATCTAATTTTCCCACTTTTACAATAGGTGAAGCTGCAACAGCTACCATTGTTTCCCCGTCACAAGAGGAGAATGAATACTATGCCGATTTTAAAACATGGGGTGAAAAGCATACCCTGTGTAAAATACCGCTGCCTAATATTGATGAATATTCCGATGGTGAACTAATAGATAAAGTTTTGCCCTTAACTTTTTTTTCTTATGGAGAAAAATTATTCAGATTTGTTTTTTCAAAACTATGCAGGCATTATAAAGAAGTTGCAGCACTAAGCCAGTTCAGGCACGAAATAGTATTCAGCCATTCTGCCAGTGATGCCATGAGTGACAGGGTGATAGATACCTGCAAGCTTGGCCGTGAAACAGCCTATAATATACACAAACGTTTTGGAAATACTGTCTCTGCATCTGTGCCCCTTGCCATGTCCTGCGCTATTAAAGATGGCAGGTTAAAACAGGGGACCAATGTTCTTATCGGCTTTGGATCAGCCGGAGTTACAACAGCATGGGCAAAGTTTAAATTTTTAAATTGTTCAGCTGCTTAAAGAATGCTGGTTACGGATCAGCTCCGGGAGCTGTAACTGTTAATGCACCGATTTCTATAGTTGTTCAATTAAGTCACACCAATTATTTTTTTATAAATCATTTGAATCAGAGATATAAAAAGGAGAAAACTTATGTTGAATGTCGTTGCAGTCTTAAAGGCTCAGCCAGGAACGGAAAAAGAAATGGAAGCCGCTTTAAAAGCGGTGCTTCCCAATGTTAAAACTGAAGAAGGGACACTGGTGTTTGTTCTTCACAAATCTGTAACAGAACCTGGTAAATTTTTGTGCTATGAAAAGTATAAAGACAAGGAAGCATTTGAAGCCCATACTAAAACCCCCCACTTTGGTGAACTTTTTGCAAAAATCGGTCCGTTGCTTGCAGGGGAACCGGCCATTGAAATGTATGATGAAATAGCTTCCCTGTAGAAAGATTATCCAAGGCGGGCTAAATGCCCGCAACCTAAAAAAAACAAATGACATGAGCCACCTTTTTTGTTAGCAAAATGGAAGACAAATAACCCATCAAATAACAAAAAAGGGTGACCCATGAAAGCCTTTATAGACAAATTTTCAAGCATGGTCAAGGGTACTATTTCAGGATTTGATCGCATTGTTTTTAAAGGACTTATACT
>JAUVKE010000167.1 GCA_030592105.1 Desulfobacteraceae bacterium | reverse complement strand
TACAGGAATGGATTTAACCCGGCCAGTTCTAAGTAGCAAAGTTTTAAATTCAGCACGCAACTAATTGAAACTCCATGTTTTATAGAAACACCATAGCAGCTAATCGTAATGAACGTTATTTTTAAATTAGAGACCGGGAGCCCGGTTGTTTCGCTGAATAGCTACCTGGGAGGTAAAAATGAAATACCTTAATAAAAAAAATATTATTATCCTGCTGGCTCTTCTGCTGCTTGTTGTATGCACAGGTTATTTCATCAAAAAAAAAGATACCTGGGACCGGGGCCATGAATATGTTTTTCAGATTCAGGATGAAAAAAAAGTATGGACATGCTCCATGCATCCCCAGATAAAGCTTCCTGAGCCAGGCATGTGTCCCCTATGTAATATGCCTTTGATACCACTTGAAGGTGCTGATGGGAGTGACGACATCCATGATCACTCAATCTACCTTTCTCCTTATGCTGAAAAACTTGCGGAAATCAGAACAAAAAAAGCTGTACGCAGACCCGTGGAAAAAGAGATTAGAATAACCGGTAAAATAGCTTTTGATGAAACACGGGTAAAACATATTGCAGCGTGGGTCCCCGGAAGAATTGACAGGCTCTTCATCGATTTTACAGGGATGCGGGTAAATCCCGGAGACCATCTTTTTTCCATCTACAGCCCTGAACTCTATTCAGCACAGGAAGAGCTTATCCAGGCATACCAACACCTTGCTGCCCGAAGAAAAAAAGGTTCTCCCAGCCTTATTAAGCAGGCAGAAAACATATATCAGGCGGTTAAGAAGAAGTTAAGGCTGTGGGGGCTCACAAGTGAGCAGATAAATAAAATTGAAAAACAATCAGACCCGGAAGATCATATAACCATATATGCCCCCACAGGCGGAATTATTCTCCACAGAGATGTTGCTGAAGGGTCCTATGTAAAAACAGGAGCTAAAATCTGCACCATAGCCGACCTTTCCCATGTATGGGTTCTCCTTGATGCCTATGAATCTGATATCTCCTGGCTCACCATGAGACAAAAAATTGAATTTTGGACAAAAGCCTATCCAGGTGAAAAATTTTATGGGGAAATCAGCTTTATTGAGCCTGTTCTTGATGCAACCACCCGAACCATAAAAGTAAGACTCAAGGCGGAAAATATAGACAACCGTTTAAAGCCGGAGATGTATGTCAGTGCCCTGGCAAAAGTCCCCCTTGCAGGAGACGGTCTCCCCATCCCTGAAAACCTTTCCGGAAAATGGACATGCCCCATGCACCCTGAAATTGTTAACAAGACTAAAGGAAGGTGCAGGTTATGCACCATGGCCTTGATTCAAATTAAATCTAAAAATGACTCAAGGAATTTTTTTTATAAATACCCCCTTGTAATTCCCCGTACTGCCCCTCTTATTACGGGAAACAGGGGGGTGGTCTTCCTGACGGTACCTGGGAAAAAGGGGCATTATAAAGGGAGAGAAATTACCCTTGGAACAAGGGCTGGGGAGTATTATGTGGTAAAAAAAGGGTTAATGGAAGGGGATGAAGTTGTTGTTAATGGTAATTTCAAAATAGACAGTTCACTTCAGCTTCTTGGGAAGCCCAGTATGATGAGTATTGAGAATACTAATGCTGAAACAACTGATTCAGCAAAAAAAAGCCGGCTTCAGACGCTCATGGAGGCCTATGCAGATCTTCATCATACACTTTCAAGGGATGATTTTGAAGGATTTAAAAAAAGTGCCTCAAATATATTAATATTTTTATTGAAAAATACAGATGAACTCAGTGCAAAATATCCTGCTTTTAAAGGATGGACTCCGCTTTTAAAAGAGGCAAAAGATCTATCCAATGCAAAAGATATTAAGGCGGCACGCAATGGATTTAATCCCCTGTCGGAAATATTAATTACCTTCTACTCAAAAGGGGGCCATGGTGATCTCCCCGGCTCTTTATATGTATTCCGCTGCCCCATGGCTTTTAGCTTTAAAGGGGCAAAGTGGCTGCAGAATAAAAAAGGAACAGAAAATCCATATTTCGGATCGAGCATGTTCTCCTGCGGAACAATTGTAGATACCATTGAGCCCTCAACAGATAAAACAGAGGAAGGAGAATGAATTCTGTTAATCATTATAATACGCCCCCTTCAATATTAAACAGGATCATCCGTTTTTGTCTGACGCGGAAAATAATTATTTTTCTTTTCCTTTTGGCAGTTATTAGCTGGGGCATTATAGTGGCGCCTTTTGACTGGAATACCGGCTGGCTGCCCCGCAGGCCCATACCTGTGGATGCCATTCCTGATATTGGTGAAAATCAGCAGATTGTTTTTACCAGATGGACGGGACGTTCTCCAAAAGATGTGGAAGACCAGGTCACATATCCGCTGACAGTCTCTCTTTTAGGTGTTCCAGGTGTAAAGGCTGTAAGAAGCTCCTCCATGTTCGGATTTTCCTCAATTTATGTGATCTTTAATGAAGATGTGGAATTTTACTGGTCCCGCTCCAGAATTCTTGAAAAACTAAATTCCCTGTCACCTGGCACCCTCCCCGATGGAGTAGTTCCAAAGCTGGGGCCCGATGCCACCCCCCTTGGGCAGGTCTTCTGGTATACCCTGGAGGGGAGAGATGAAAAGGGGAACCCCACAGGAGGCTGGGACATTAATGAACTCAGAAGCATACAGGACTGGTATGTCAAATATCAGTTAATGGCTGTTTCAGGAGTAAGTGAGGTCGCATCTGTGGGGGGGGTTTGTTAAGGAGTACCAGATAGATGTGGACCCTGATGCCCTCCAGGCATTTAATATTAAACTGGTCGATCTGTTTGCTGCTGTTAAAAACTCAAACAGGGATGTGGGCGCCCGCACAATTGAGATAAACCGTGTTGAATACGTCATAAGGGGGCGCGGATTTATCACATCACTGGAGGATATCGAAGATACGGTTATCAAGGTTAATAAAGGTGTCCCCGTATATATTAAGAATATTGCCCATGTGACCACAGGCCCCGCACTCCGCAGGGGTGCCCTGGATAAAGAAGGGGCTGAAGTAGTGGGGGGTGTGGTGGTGGTTCGTTACGGAGAAAATCCCCTGGAGACAATCAAAAATATTAAAAAAAAAATAGAGGAGATCTCCCCGGGGCTACCCTCCAGAAAACTTAAAAACGGTACTAAAAGCAGTGTAAGAATTATTCCTTTTTATGACCGTACAGGATTAATCCATGAAACATTAAATACCCTTAACCGCGCACTCACTGAAGAGATTATGATTACTGTCCTTGTGGTGCTGCTCATGGTTCTTCATTTTAGAAGTGCATTAATTATCTCTTCAATGATTCCCCTTGCAGTCCTTATCTGTTTCATAGCAATGAAACTTTTTAAAGTGGATGCCAACATTGTTGCCCTTTCCGGTATAGCCATAGCCATTGGCACGATTGTAGACATGGGTATAGTCATGTGCGAAAATATTTTAAAAAAGCTTAAGGCTGCCAAGGAAGAGGACAACCGGCTTGAAATTGTATATGCTGCGTCATGCGAAGTGGGAAGCGCAGTTATAACCGCTGTTTTAACAACTGTTGTAAGTTTTTTACCGATCTTTGCCATGGAGGCTGCAGAAGGGAAACTTTTTAAACCCCTGGCGTTCACAAAAACATTTACCCTTATAGGCGCACTAATCATTACCATAGCCGTAATCCCTCCAGCTGCTCACCTTATCCTCGGGACAAAATATAATGAGAATAAGAATAGATATATACCGGCATTTCTCTTTTTAAGCTGCGGTGGAGCATCCTTTTATTATATGAAATGGTGGCCGGCGGTACTTTTTATTTTAGCTGGAATATACTCTATTTATGAGACCAGGTTAACGGATTATACAAAAAAAATAATATCACAAACAGGGCTTGCCTTTGTAGTGATCTATATCATGTTACAACTTGCGTCTCACTGGCTCCCCCTTGGTCCGGAAAAAGGAATTTTTGTAAATTTAATTTTTATAGCCTTTTTTATCGGGGGACTCATATCATTATTTTATACGTTTATGAAGTATTATGAGATACTTTTAAGAACTTTTCTAAAATATAAAAAACAGTTCATGATTATTCCTGGTATTATTCTTTGCCTGGGCATTGCCATATGGCTGAATTTGTCAAAGGAATTCATGCCGCCCCTTGATGAGGGCTCTTTCCTTTATATGCCCACCACCATGCCCCATGCATCCATTGGTGAAGTTCTCGATATTCTTCGTAAACAGAATATGGCGATTAAAAATATACCAGAGGTTGAAACAGCAGTGGGTAAACTAGGCAGAGCTGAAACTCCCCTTGATCCTGCGCCTGTCTCAATGATCGAAACAGTTATTAATTACAAACCTGAATATCTTCTGAATGAATCCCATAAAAGGATGACATTTAGTTTTAAAAAAAATGACAGGGATTTTTTCCGGGATATTAAGGGGAATCCTGTAAATGGCCCGGACAAAAAACCATATACTGTAAAAGGAAAGTTTTTACGGGACAATGAAAACCTGCTGATACCTGATAAAAATGGCAAGCCTTTCAGGTTATGGCGCCCCCCCCTTTTACCGGAACTTAACCCCGGCAGAAAAAAGTGGGAAGGTATTAGCCATTCAGCAGATATATGGGATGAAATACTTGCAGCTGCCATGGTCCCCGGCACAACTTCCGCGCCCAGGCTTCAGCCCATTTCCGCAAGACTTGTGATGCTTCAAAGTGGTATGCGTGCACCCATGGGGATTAAAATTAAAGGGCCTGACATTGAAACAATAGAAGCAGTGGGCTTTGAATTTGAAAAATTGTTGAAAAAAGTACCCATGGTTAAGTCTTCAGCAGTGATTGCTGACAGAATTGTGGGAAAGCCATACCTTGAAATCGATATTAACAGAAAAGCGGCAGCAAGATATGGGATAAGTGTAAAAAACATCCAGGATGTTATTGAAGTGGCAATCGGGGGAAAACCTGTGACCATGACCGTTGAAGGAAGAGAACGGTATCCTGTAAGGGTAAGGTACATGCGGGAACGGCGGGATTCCCCTGATGCCATGGAAAATATATATGTGCCGTCACCTGACGGTAAGCAGATTCCCCTTAACCTGCTTTCGGAGATAAAATATATGCGCGGGCCCCAGGTTATTAAAAGTGAGGATACATTTCTCACAGGATATGTTCTTTTTGATAAAAAAAAGGGGGGGGCTGAAACCGATACAGTTAAACAGGCAGCAGAATATATTGACAAAAAAATAAAATCAGGAGAATTGAAAATCCCTGCTGGTGTCAGTTACAGCTTTGCGGGTAATTATGAAAATCAGATTCGTTCGGAAAAACGGCTTATGCTTCTTATCCCCCTTGCCCTTTTTACTATTTTTATAATCCTTTATCTGCAATTTGACTCCATGATTACAACGGCCATGATATTTTCTGGAATCATGGTGGCATGGTCAGGCGGTTTTATAATGATATGGTTTTATGGACTCCCCTGGTTCATGGATTTTAACCTCCTGGGAGTAAATATGCGGGATCTTTTCCAGATTCATCCGATAAATATGAGTGTGGCCATATGGGTTGGATTCCTTGCTCTTTTTGGAATCGCAACAGATGACGGCGTTATTATGGCCACATATCTTGATCAGAGTTTTACAAAAAACAATCCTGATTCCATTGAGAAAATAAGAGAATTAACGGTTCAGGCAGGCAAAAGGCGGGTGAGGCCCTGTTTAATGACATCTGCGACAACCATCTTAGCCCTTATACCCATATTAACTTCCACAGGAAGGGGAGCTGATATTATGATCCCCATGGCAATTCCGTCCTTTGGCGGTATGATTGTTGTTATGGTTACAATGTTTGTGGTACCGGTGTTATATTGCAGTGTTGCAGAGATGAAATGGAAATATTCAAAATTTTAATCAGATCATACCTGTTGCGTCTCTTAAATCAGCAACGCTGAATAGTTACGAACCCCGCAGTTAAAGAATAGGTTAGGTGGTAATGGGTCAAACATGTAATTTGTTGAATAAATATTTATATTATGTATATATCATTCACATGACATGTTATCAAAAAATTATCTGCCCAAATTGTGGCAGTGATAAAATTATGAAATCTGGATGGAATTCCCTTGGTACACAACGTTACCGCTG
>JAUVKE010000204.1 GCA_030592105.1 Desulfobacteraceae bacterium | reverse complement strand
GATTGAATTTTGATATTGTCTCAGCCCAGAGAAAACGGGCGGCTCTCAGCATGGCAATTTCCATGAAAAAATTCATTCCTATTCCAAAGAAAAAGGAGAGCCGCGGTGCAAAAGCATCTATGTCAAGGCCTGCACTTATGGCTGCGTTGACATATTCAAGCCCGTCTGCAAGTGTAAAAGCAGTTTGTAAAACAGAATTTGCCCCGGCTTCCATTATATGATAACCGCTTATGCTCACGGTATTAAATTTGGGCATATTCTTAGAGCAGTATCCAATAATATCAGAGACGATTCTCATTGAAGGGGTCGGTGGATATATATATGTATTACGGGTTAAGTACTCTTTTAAAATATCATTTTGAATTGTCCCGGCAAGTTTATCCTGGGAGACATTTTCTTCCTCGGCCGCCACAATATAGGATGCCAGAATAGGTAAAACAGCTCCATTCATGGTCATTGAAACAGACATCTTGTCCAAAGGTATCTGGTCAAAAAGAATTTTCATATCCTCTATTGAGTCAACTGCAACTCCGGCTTTTCCAACATCGCCGACTACCCTGGGATGATCAGAATCATAGCCCCGGTGTGTGGCCAGGTCAAATGCTATGGATAGTCCTTTTTGACCTGCTGCCAGATTTTTTCTGTAAAAAGTATTCGATTCCTTTGCAGTTGAAAAACCTGCGTATTGACGTATTGTCCATGGTCTCCCCGCATACATGGTAGCTTTTGGGCCCCGGATATAAGGATCGAATCCAGGCAGAGAGTCTGAACCTTCTATTTTTTCAAGATCCTCTGCCGTATAAAGTGGCTTTACAGTTATTCCTTCGGCTGTTTCCCAGTCTAAAGATTCAAGGGGTTTTCCCCTTAATTCTTTTGCGGCAAGTTCCGCCCATTTTTGTTTTTTTGAATGATCTGACATAATATTTTCCTTAACAAATATACTGTAGGCTTTGAGAAAAATATTTTGGCTGCACTATCTCCTGCCTTACCAAAATTAATTTTTTAAAACCTTATATCATATATAACGCAATTATTTTATTTATATCGGGTGTAATTTATGAAAAGCAGGAATCTTGCCCTTTATTTTTTTTCACACAGCTCTACAAGGACGCCATTTGTTGCTTTTGGATGGAGGAATGCTATTAAAGCGCCCCCTGCCCCTTTTCTCGGTTTTTCATCAATCAGTCTCACCCCTTTTTCCTTTAATTCCGCCAGGGCTTCTTCGATATTTTCAACTCTAAAAGCAACATGTTGTATCCCTTCACCCTTTTTGTCAATATATTTGGCTATGGGACCTTCCGGAGATGTGGATTCGAGGAGTTCCACTTCGCTTTCGCCTATGGGGAAAAAACCTGTTGTAACCTTTTGATCTTCCACAGTTTCAGAAAATTCATGGGTAAGACCTAAAATTTCCGTCCAGAAATTTTTTCCATGGTCAATACTTTTAACAGCAATTCCCAGATGATCAATCTTGAGTATTTTCATATTATTACCTTTTTTAAAATAACAGTTATTATTTTGTGCAGCGATTATTAACTTCCATCATAACCTTTTTGAAACCGGCCATGGAATTGATTATTGTATCATCATCCACACAAAATGCTATTCTTAAATGACCTGGTCTGCCAAAACCGCTTCCAGGTACGGTCAAAATTAATTCTTTTTGGAGCAGTCTAACAAACTCCACATCGTCAATGGGGGTTTTGGGAAAAAGATAAAATGCCCCTGCAGGTTTTATAAATTCATATCCGCAATCTTCCAGGCCATTACATAAAATGTCTCTTTTTCTGGCATAGGCGGATATATCAACACTTGCTCCCTGTATTGACCCTATTACCCTTTGCATTAAAGCAGGGGCATTTACAAACCCTAATATCCTGTTTGCAAGAGCCATCCCCTGCAAGAGATTATCTTTAAAAGAGGCTTCCGGGGATACAGCTATATAACCGATTCTTTCCCCTGGAATGGAAAGATCTTTGGAATATGAAGTTGCAATAAAGCTCTCAGAATAGCAATTAAATATGGATGGAAGCTTTAAATCATCATATATTATCTTTCTGTAGGGTTCGTCAGATATAATATAGATGGTTCTGTTATATTTTTCACCTGCAGATTTTAAAAGTTCACCAAGATTGATGAGGCTTTTTTCAGAATATACCTGACCTGTGGGGTTATTGGGTGAATTAAGGATAACAGCCTTGGTTTTTGATGTTATTGCATCCCCCATTGCGTCAATATCAAGGGTGAAATCTTCTTTTGACGGGACTGTTTTTAATATTCCGCCATGGTTGGTCACGTAAAAATTATACTCAACAAAAAACGGGGCAGGAGTTATGACTTCATCTGCTGGATCGAGAATTGCCTTTAATATAACATTAATAGCACCGGCTGCACCGCAGGTCATAATAATATCATCCCCGCAAATATTTATCTTCTGCTCCCCCCGCAGCTAATCAGCAACAGATGCCCGTACACCGGGGTAACCGGTATTCGGCATATATGCGTGGAAACCGGTTGTTGAATCTGTTATGGTCTCTTTGAGTGCTTTTTGAAATTTTTCAGGGGGTTCAATATTTGGATTTCCCAGGGAAAAATCGTATACTTTTTCTGCCCCGTATTTTGCTTTTAGGGACGTCCCTTCTTCAAACATCTTTCGTATCCAGGAAGATGATTTGATCATATTAGTAATATTTTGTGAGATTGTCATAGTTTTTTATTTTGTAACTATTCAGTGTCGCTGATTTAAAAGACGCAACAGGTATAATCTGATTAAACTCAATTTAAAATCCCATTGCTTTTCTCGGCCTTAAAAAAAATTCTGATGTTTCTTCGTAGACTATACTCCTTTAGAGTGTATACATTTTTGTATGTATATATTAAAAAATATTTTTTTGCAAAAAAAATATTGCAAAAAAATTTATGTTGTGAGTTAATGAAGTCTTTTTTTCTTTTTACTAATTTTTTTTAATCAAATATGTCATATTATAGTATTTTTGTGTATGTTATAATCTTAATTTAAAGTAAATGTTACTTCTATGGAAATATTAAATTACACCAAAGAGCATGAGCAGTTTCGTAATCGAGTTCACGATTTTATGAATAAAGAAGTCATTCCGAGTGTGGAACAATGGGAAAAAGAAAGAATCATGCCCAAAAGCGCCTGGAAACGTCTGGGTGAAGAGGGGTTTTTATGCACAACTATTTCCCCTGAATACGGGGGGCCCGGCCATGATTTTATCCATGCATATATCGTGGCTGATGAGCTTGTTAAAACCCACCATTTTGGGATGGGACCTTCCACGCACAGCGATATTGTTGTGCCGTATCTTAATACCTTTGCATCTGAAAAACTAAAACAAAAATATCTCCCTGGATGTGTTTCAGGGGATATAATAACCGCCATTGTAATATCCGAGCCTGGGGCAGGAAGTGATGTTGCCAGCATAGCAGCCACCATGGAAGATGATGGGAATGAACTTGTTTTAAATGGGTCGAAAACATTTATCACCAATGGCATTAACTGCGGCCTGGCTATTGTTGCTTTTCGTGATCCTGCTGTTGATAACCCCTATAAAGGGATATCCATATGCCTGGTTGAAGAGGGGACCCCTGGTTTTGAAAAAGGGAAAAAACTTGATAAAATGGGGATGTACAGCCAGGATACTTCTGAACTTTTTTTTACTGATTGCCGTATTCCAAAGGAGAATCTGATCGGAACAAGGGGGGCAGGTTTCCAGATGCTCATGCAAAAACTTCAGCAGGAACGGTTAATGGTCTCCATCTTCTCTGTGGGTGCTGCAGAATATCTGCTGGATCGTACTATTAAATTTTATAAAGAGAATTCGGGTAAGGGAAAGTCTGTTCCAAACTCCCAGTCGAACCAGTTTTCTCTGGTGGAAATGACCACAGACTTAAAACTGGGGCGGACATTTCTTGAAAAGTTGCTCGCCGAGCATATGGAAGGGAACGATGTTGTTACTGAGACCTCCATGGCTAAATTCTGGACAGGGGAAATGGTTAACAGGGTGGCTAACGGGTGTCTTGATATATATGGAAATCTGGGAATGCTGGAAAAAGATCCGGTGAGCCGTTATTTTCGTGATATGCGGATAATGCCTATTTTTGCCGGGACAAATGAGATTATGCGGCAGATTATAGCCAAGAGAATGGACCTGTAAATAATTTTATCTTGAATAAACGGGCAACCACAAGGGATTGCCCCTACATAATTATATCTTGAAGAAACGGGCAACCACAAGGGATTGCCCCTACATAATTTTATCTTGAATAAACGGGCAACCACAAGGGATTGCCCCTACTCGTAGGGGTGCCCCTTGTGGGTACCCAAAATATTGCATTAATAACAATATTAACCAGTTAAAGGAGTAAATTATGGCCATACCAAATTATAAGGAATGGAAAGAAGTTGAAGGATACGAGTATGACGACGTGATCTACGAAAAAAAATATATTGGAGCAGGGGGAGTTGCAAAAATATCGATTAACAGACCCAAGGCGATGAATTCTTTTACAGGGACAACAATTCGCCATATATGGGAATGCATATATGATATTAATGCAGATCCCTCCATAGGGGTTGTTATTTTAACAGGTACCGGCGAAAAGGCTTTTTGCACAGGGGGTGATGTGGGAGCCGAGGCCGATGGTGAATTTGAAGATAAAATTTTTTTCCAATGCAACGATTTTATAGTAGCCTGCAAAAAACCTATAATTGCTGTTGTTAAAGGATGGTGTGTAGGTGGCGGTAACCATTTGGCATATTGCTGTGATTTTACCATTGCCGCTGATAATGCCAGGTTTGCACAAAATGGGCCCAAGGTGGGAAGCCCTGCCACAGGATGGCCGATACAGTATGCTATCAGGGTGCTTGGAGCAAAAAAAGCCAGGGAAATGTGGATGCTCTGCAGGCGCTACAGCGCTGATGAAGCTCTTAAAATGGGTCTGGTGAATTCGGTTGCTCCCCTTGATAAAATAGATGAAGAGGTCGACTCCTGGTGTATTGATATCCTGGCAAAGAGCCCCACCTGTATCCAGATGTTAAAGGCCAGTTTTGATCAGGAGTTTAACAATATGAGGTACGATAATGCTGGGGATCTG
>JAUVKE010000161.1 GCA_030592105.1 Desulfobacteraceae bacterium | reverse complement strand
CAGCTGATTCAAAATATTGCATATGGTCGGCAGATTTAATTGTAAAATTACTTGAATTAAAAAAGGATGATCTCCTTGTTGACCTTGGAGGGGGAACCGGATTTTTTTCCAGCCTTATTCATAAAAACGCTGGTCTGGTTAATAGGGTGCTCTGTGTTGATACATGCGAAAAGATGCTTGAAAAGGCGGGGATGTATGACAATGTTTTAACCATGTGTGAGAGTGCTTCTTCCTTTTCAGGGAAACACGAATTAAGATATGATAAAATTTTTATAAAGGAGGCTGTACATCATTTTGAAAACAGAACCAGCATTTTTTCACGAATGCATGACCAGCTTACTTATCATGGAATCATCTGCATTGTAACAAGGCCTCAAATCCCTGGGTTTCCATTATTTAAATCCGCCTTAAAATCTTTTGAACAATCCCAGCCGGATTATAATATATTTATAGATGAACTTGAAAAAGCGGGATTTGGTGTAAAGGTGCATCAAAAAGCTTATCCCTTTAAAATAAAAAAAAACCGCTGGTTTGAATTGATAAGACAAAAATTTATGTCAAACCTGGCACATTTTAGTAATATTGAGATCAATGATGGTTTAAAAGAGCTTGAAGAATATTATCATGATCCAGATTTTTTCTTATTTAATGATATTTTAATCTATATTGTTGGGCATAAAACAGATTAAAACAACAATGAATTCTATTTCAGGAGGTTAATTGATATGACAGATAATGTGCAGGAAAAAGTGGAAAAACTTTATGCTGAGGCTCAATCGGCACTGGATTCAAAATATTACGCAGATGCAGAAACAATATATGCCCAGGCATTGGAATTGTTAAAACAGGAGGATGATTCTTCAAAGGTTTCTCAATGTGAGGAAGACCTTGAAAAAATCAAAAAAGATAATGCTCTTTTTGCACCTGTGCCCGCCATAGACAATCATGCTCATCCTCTGTTCAGGGCCGATTTGAAAAATAATGCCGGATTATATATGGCTGCAAAGCATTTCAGATTAAAGGATGAAGCTTTGCCCAACGGCCTCGAAGATATGCTTGAGGATATGGATAAGGCTAATGTTGAAAAAGCCTTGATCATGGGGTTGGACACATCCAAATCTGATCACTGGGCTTTTAAAGAGTCGATGACAACAAATGATGAGGTCGCAAAGCTGGTTGCACAGTATCCTGACCGTTTTATTGGATATGGTTCAGTAGATCCAAGACGGGAAGATGCGGTTGAGGAAGTTGAAAGATGTATTAACGATCTAAATCTAAAAGGCCTGAAGTTCCATCCTGCTGCAGTGAGCACATATGCAAATGATGAAAAACTTTTTTATCCGATCTATGAAAAATGTGTGGAATTAGGTGTTCCCATTCAGTCCCACTGCGGAACCACAGGGATGTATTTTACAAAATTGAAATATATGATGCCCCTTTGTTATGATGATGTGGCCGTTGACTTTCCCACCCTGAAACTGATTCTTCTCCATTTCGGTATTGGCGGATGGCACAATCAGGCCATGTCCCTGGCCTTCAGGCATCCCAATGTTTATATTGATCTTTCTGGAGCATCTCCTGCTATTATTCCTCCGGAAGTATATCTTGCTGCCAATACCCCATTTTATCAGGATAAGATTCTTTTTGGTACAGACTATCCATTTGTGGGTATGCAATCCTGGTTCAGGACATTTAATAAGGTCAAAAGGTTTAACTGGAAACCTGCAACCATTAAAAGAGTTTTAAGAGAAAACTTTTTAAAACTCCATGATTCTGAGCCTGTATCACCTCTGGATATTTTGAGAAATGACGGGCTCGATGTTCCCCCTGATGCTGTAAGATAATTATTTTTTTAAGTTCATTGCGGATTAGTCTAAAGCGGCAAAGCCGCAGTTGTCAGTTATTAGTTATCAGTTGTCAGCACTGGAGGTTAGGAACGAGATTCAGAAAAAGATTTTGCCCACAACCCAAGTAGGGGCGGATTCCATATCCGCCCCATCATCATCTGAAATCTTCAATTGTCCATAGTTTTTAAACGCAATAAAATTATTCAGGGCTTTGTTTTATCTAACTATTCAGGTGATTTGTTTTATCTTTGGCCATTAGATTCTAAAGTTGAGCTATGGTGAAATTTAAAAAACTCTGGTTGTTTGAGCGCAGCGAGTTTCATGGTATTGCTGAAATTATAACCAAGCCCATTATTTATATGACGGTCTATAGCTTTAGAGAGAGAAATCGAAATGAATACATTTGAAATAGAGAAAATGAGCACAATAGAGCGTCTTCAGGCTATGGAGGCTCTTTGGGATTCGTTTATGGAAGAAGAATCCGAAATCGATTCCCCTGAATGGCACCAGAGTATCATTGAAAATAGAAAAGGAAAAATTAAAAACGGTAAAACAGAATTTATTTCTCTTGAAGAATTAAGGGCAACTCGCAAATTATGAAAATCAAAGATGTTGTTTCATTAAAAGAGGTTGCTATTGACCTGAACAACGGAAAGGCCTTTTATGATCAAAGCGAAGCTGGCGTTGGTGATTATTTTTGGGATAGTTTAATCGCCGATATCGAATCTCTAAGAATCTACGCAGGTATTCATAATCGAAAATATGGTCTTCATCGAATGCTTGCCAGGCGATTTCCCTATGCCATTTATTACGAAATTGAGGGGGAAATTGCTTATATTGCCGCGGTTTTACCTATGCGCCGTAATCCTGTATGGATTAAGAAAAAACTGAAAAAACGAAGTAACTAACGCTTGCACTCTGATAAACTAAACTACGATAGTTCCTATCGGAGCTTTAGTTTGCAATCAGTATTTTAAGACAGCTGAATAATAGTCACAAATAAAGTTAAAAAAAAGTATTATAATATTATGTCGGATAATCTTTTTGTTACAGCTACAGAGGCTAAAAGTGGTAAATCTCTAGTTGTTCTTGGGATAATGGAGATGCTCTTTCGCAGGATCAACAGAGTCTCTTTTTTTCGTCCCATAATTGGAGACTCTTCATGTGCGGAGTGCTCTGATAAGGACATTGACCTTATTTCATCCCACTTTAACCTGAATCTGGAATATGACCAGATGTACGGGCTCACCGCTTATGAGGCTGCAAAATTCGTTTCCGTGGGGAGGGGGTCTGAAATAGTCGATGTTGTAATAGAAAAATATAACAGGTTAAAGGCAAAATCGGATTTTGTACTATGCGAAGGGACAGATTTTGCCAGCTCAATTTCATCCTTTGAGTTTGATATTAATGCGGAGATAATCAAAAATCTGGGAGCCCCTGTTCTACTGGTGGCAAGTGCCTATGATAAAAATATGGATGAAACTGTCCGTTCTGTGGAATTATCTCTTAAATCTTTAAGTTCAAAGGGTTGCCGGACCATTGCAACCATTATTAACCAAACAGATCCCAAAGAAACAGATTCAATTGTTAATCTTTTAAAGCAAAAGAATTTTATAAAAAAACAGGCTGTTTACGCTATTCCCCGTGATCCTGTACTTGGAGCACCCACTCTTGGCGAAATTGCCGGTTTTCTGAATGCTGAGGTACTCTACGGCCATGAGCAGTTAAACAGGCATGCGCGCAGCTTTAGTATTGCTGCCATGCAGCTGCGTAATTTTCTTCCGAGAATAAAGCATGGTTCCCTTATAATTACACCTGGTGACAGGGCGGATATCATCACTGCATGTCTTGCCATTGTCTCCTCTGTATCCATGGAAAATATTTCCGGCATTCTTTTAACCGGAGGTTTACAGCCTGAAGAGCCTGTTTGGAAACTTATAAAAGGTTTTCCCAAAATGGTGCCTATTTTAAGTGTTGAGGATGCTACCTTTCCAACAGCTTCCAAAATTTCCAAAATAAATGCTGCAATTTTACCCGACGATTATAGAAAAATTACCCGGGCACTGGCACTTTTTGAAAAAAATATCGATAAACTTGCCCTGGAAGAGGCGGTGATCACATCAAAGACTACTATTATAACACCGAAGATGTTTGAATATAAACTTTTACAGCGTGCCAGGGAAAATAAACAGCATATTGTTCTTCCTGAAGGGACCGATGAAAGAATTTTAAAGGCTGCTGAAATACTTTTAAAGCGTGAAGTTGTGGATCTGACTCTTTTAGGTAATAAAGAGAGAATCCTTGAAAAAATAGCTCTTCTGGGGTACCGGCTTCATGATTTGAACATTATTGATCCTGAAAAATCAGAATTTTTTAATGATTATGTAACTGCTTATTATAATATAAGAAAACACAAGGGGCTTACCAGGGACAGCGCCTATGATCGTTTGATGGACGTTAATTTTTTCGGAACAATGATGGTATATAAAGGTGCGGCTGATGGAATGGTGTCAGGAGCAGCCCACACCACTGGAGATACCATACGGCCTTCCCTTCATATTATCAAGACCAAAGCGGGAGTTTCCATTGTATCCAGCGTTTTTTTCATGTGTCTTGCTAACAAGGTTCTTGTTTACGGGGATTGTGCCATTAATCCCAATCCCGATGCAGAACAACTTGCGGAAATTGCTTTAAGCTCGGCTCATACTGCACAAATATTTGGTGTTGAGCCTGTTGTTGCAATGCTTTCCTATTCCACAGGGGAATCAGGCAAAGGTGAAGATGTGGACAGGGTTCGCAGAGCCGTTGAAATTGCAAAAAAAAAGGGAAAGCTCTCCTTTCCTGATTTAATAATAGAAGGGCCCATGCAGTACGATGCTGCGGTGGATCCTTTTGTTGCCTCTGCAAAAATGCCTGAAAGCAAAGTTGCAGGAAAAGCCACTGTTTTGATCTTCCCCGATTTAAATACCGGCAATAATACATATAAGGCGGTTCAAAGATCCGCCCATGCTGTGGCAGTGGGGCCGGTACTTCAGGGGCTTAAACATCCTGTAAATGATCTGAGCCGCGGATGTACGGTTCCGGATATTGTTAACACTGTTGCCATAACAGCTGTGCAGGCTCAATCTGCCAAAGGTATTTAATGAAGATACTTGTAATCAATACAGGAAGTTCATCCATCAAATATGAACTCTTTGACAGACAAAACAATGGACGGCCGGCCTCGGGACTTATTGAAAAAATTGGTGAAAAAACAGGGGTTATCACCCATAAAGCTGTTCTTGCCGATGGTGACTCTTTAAAAATAGTGGAAAAAGGTATAATCCGTGATCACCATGATGGTATGAACCGTATTGTCGATTTTATTACGGGAAGTAAATACAGGATTGTTTCAGATACCAGGGCAATTTCAGCTGTTGGTCATAGAGTAGTTCATGGTGGTGAATCATTTAATTCCACAACAATTATTGATCAAAATGTAATCGCAGCGATCAAAGAGAATATCCCCCTTGCACCACTCCATAATCCTGCTAATTTAACCGGAATAAATGTCGCAAAATCAATTTTCCCGGATGCTCTCCAGGTTGCTGTATTTGACACCGCATTTCATCAAACCCTGCCCCCTGATGCATTTATATATGCGGTTCCCCACAGTATGTATGAAAAAAACAGGGTGCGTAAATATGGTTTCCATGGAATCTCCCATGCTTATGTCTGTGAAAGAGGAGCATTTTACTTAAAAGCTCCCCTGAAACAGTTGAATCTTATTACAATTCATTTGGGCAACGGGGCGAGCATGGCTGCCGTAAAAAAAGGGGAATGCATCGATACAACAATGGGGATGACGCCACTTGCAGGGCTGGTTATGGGTACCCGTTCAGGGGATATTGACCCTGCTATTTTATTTTTTATGGCGGATCACCTTAAGATGTCATACGAAGATATAAATTTACTGCTAAACAAAAAAAGCGGCCTTAAAGGTCTTTGCGGCACAAATGATATGAGGGAGGTCATAGAAAAAAGAGATCAGGGGGATGAAAAGGCTGAAATTGCCTTAAAAATATATACTTACAGAATAAAAAAATATATTGGAGCATTTTTCGCTGCCATGGGAACCCTTGACGGGGTGATATTTACTGCCGGAATAGGGGAAAATTCTTCCCTGGTGCGGGACCTGTGCTGCAAAGGGTTAGAGGGTCTGGGGATTAAAATAGATCATGACAAAAACATCAGCCCATCAAAAAAAGAGAGGGAAATAAGCCCACCTGAAAGCAAGGTTAAAGTCCTGGTAATTCCCACGGACGAAGAACTTAAAATAGCAATTGAAACAGAAAAAATAATTAAATCATCCACCGCTGGCCATTAGTACCTTACTCTTGAAAAGCTGTCATAAAAAACGAGAAAATTATAATGAAAAATTAGCTATAAAGTTTGTAGGTGCTTATTTTAATATATGTAAATACAATGAATTAGGCTACAGACAAAGCCCGCTT
>JAUVKE010000080.1 GCA_030592105.1 Desulfobacteraceae bacterium | reverse complement strand
TGGCTGAAGTTCAAGCTTGCCAGCATCAGCGGTATCTGTGCAAACATTGATTTTCTATCCCCGGATAACGCCATCCGGACTATTATCGGCTCTGCCCCGGAATTAAAAAATGCCTGTGATCTATCCAGGTTCCTTTTTAAAGATGAGCTTGTATATCTTGTTTATAATAAATTAAAAAATATGTTAAACAAAACCATCTCCTGTGAAAAGGATGCCGAATTTTCATTGATTTTAAATTATATAAGGGGTGATGAAAATACAAAACAGGCCGAAACAGATAATGGCAAATCCTTTTTGGACAGGCTTTATGATACATCAAAAAATATCGGTCATCTTTTTTATAATTATGGACAAAACTATCCAAATCTCATTGAAAAGTGGAAAAATAACCAAAACTACACTCAGGATGCAGATGATGATTATGGAGAAAACTGGCAAAAGCATTTATGGGAGTCGATATATCTGAAAGATGGGAGATATTCCACTTTTTCTGATATTCTCCAGGGTGTAAGGGGTTCCGACCTGCCTGAAGCCTCCCTTCCGGGTATCTGTATATACGGAACAGCTTTTTTATCTGTTAATCAGATGAATTTTTTTTATGAAATATCCCGATTTGCAAGGGTAGAACATTTTATGCTGGATACTGTGGGGCTTATTAACGAAAAAAAGGACTGCCCCAGGGAGCAGAATACTGATAACAGATTTGATCTTCGCACTTCACTGGGTAAGCTTCCCCTTGATCATTTGAAGTATATTTACAAAAATTTTACAGATTCCTCCGGCAATCCTGATGTCAATCTTATCAAATGCTGCAAAAATAATTTTCCGGATACTATTCTTGGAAGGCTCCAAAGCTCCATAATTTTTCCCCGTCCAAACGGCTCAGCATCCTGTATAAATTTCGGAGCATCAAAAAAGCTCGGTTCAAACGAAGAAGCTGGCATAGCTTCTTCTTTAACATCCGTAGATAAAAGCATCGGTTTTTTTTCATGTACCGGCAAGTTTCGTGAAGTATCTGTGTTAAAAAATCAGATATTACAGATGCTGGATAATGATAAAAACCTTTGGCTTACGGAAATTGCCATAATGGCCCCGGATATACAGGAATATGCTGATCTGCTGGAGACTACTTTTTCAAAAGGGAGTGACGGCTATAACCTCCCCCTTAATATAATTGATCTTAAATATGAGGGTGAGTCACCGTTTTTTCAGGGGGTGGAAGCGCTTTTAGAACTTGCCGGCAAAGCTTTTCAACGGGATGAAATTTTTACATTACTCTCCAATCCCTGTGTTGCGCAAAAATTTTCCATTACAAAAAATGACCTTCAGTTTTGGCTCGAAGGTATTTCTGAACTAAATATGAAATGGGGAATGGATGGTTCCCACAGGGAGGAGCTTAAAAAGGGGAGGGGTAATCAGGCCGGATTTGAGCAGGGGTTTGAAAGAATTCTTTCGGGTATGGCTTTTTTAAATGAAAAAAATACGGAAATATTTTCATTAAACAGCAAAACCATTCTTCCCCACACAGATCATGAAAAAGGGCATGGAAAGCAGTGGGGTCGTTTTATTTATATTTTAAGATCCCTTTACGGTGATATTTATCCCCTTGCAAAAGTCAGGCTGCCTGTTTGCAGGTGGGTTCTTTTGCTGGAAAATATAATAAATTTTTACATGGAAGAAAGGGAGGATAATTTAAGGGATCAGGGAGACAGGAGATTACTTGAAAACTTTTTTTCAAATATTACAAAAATGGTCAAAAAAAGCAGCAATAAAGATCAGGCTGTCGATTTTTATACCATGAGAAGACTCGTTTTCCAGCAGCTTGGGGGCCAGGCAGGGAAAAGGGGCAAATTTTTAACAGATGGAATATGCTGCTCTTCCATCAAACCTTCAAGGAACATACCCTTTAAGGTGATATGTCTGCTGGGTATGAACGAAGGCTCTTTCCCCAGGGTAAAGACTTACAGCAGTTTTGATTTAACCCGGTATCTGGAAAGTCATTCTGATGAATTGATCACAAGCCCTTTGAGCAGTGACAGGTTTTCAATCATGGAAACCATATTTGCAGCAACAGAAAAGCTGCAAATCTATTACACTGGAAAAGATAACATAAAAAACGAAATTCTCCAGCCTTCCATAATAGTCACTGAAATAAAAAAATATATTGATTTTTGCTCCCCCCAGGGTGCAGGTGAAGTCTCTGCAAGTTTGACTCAGGAACACCCATTGCAAAGTTTCGACAAAAGGTACTTTTCAGAAACTTCAGACTATTTTTCTTATAACAGGCAGTCAATGGAAGCGGCCAGGGCATATTATACTTCCGGTAAAACAGCTGATGTTTTTAAACAATCAGACAAAATAAAAGAATATAATTATGATCTTTCTATTTTGGATAAATCTGTTGAGATACCTGTTGTTGATTTAAAAAGTATTATCTCTTTTCTTTTAAATCCTGCAAAAGAATATTTACAGGAAACAGCAGGGCTCTTTTTGTCAGAACAGGAGTCTGTTTTAGATGATATTTACGAAGATGCATCAATGGATTTATTTTATAAGGGGGGGAACTACCAGCACCTGTATACCGATTCTGACATAAATCCGGTAAAAGTTATGGAAGATTTTAAAAAAATAACGGCCGGAGCATCAGCTTTGCCGGAAGATATTCGGGGAGATGTTGAGCTGGAACAATTTTCAAATGGCATTTTGTGGCTCACCCTGCTTCAAAAATATTTTCAAATAAAGCTGAACCTTAAATCGCAAAATCGTGTAAAATTTAAAAAAAAGAGCGGGCTGGGGAAAAGGGAGCAATCCTATCCGGCAGTTGAACTCAACCTTGACCCCGGCAAATGCAGACTCACCGGCGAGATAGATAATCTCTTCGGTGGAAGTACATTACTTTCATATACTTACAGCAAGCTGGACAAGAAATCTTTATATCCGTTTTTTGAAAATTATTTAAAAATATTACTTTTATATGCCGGTCTGCCCGAAAACAGACCATCTGACTATCCTGTCATGGGAAATAAAGGGAATAATTTTAAAATTTTGCTATATAAAGTTGATGAAGTCTCACCACCGGATTTATTAAATTATTCCCCGGCAGAATTACCTTTTCTTACGGAAAAACAATGGGAAGAAATTTTTAGGGCAAATACTGATTCCATGGAAGAGAGGATATTATGCCGTGGGGTATCGACCAGTAAAGCCGAAGCTGTTTTGATACTTGCGGAGATTTTGAAAATGAAGTTTTCCAATCAAATACGATTTGAGCCATTTAAGATAAAGGCCATGGAAAAGCTGCTTTATCCCCCTGACTGGGATGGGCTTGACAAAGATAAAAAAAATGACAGAAAATTAAAAATGATACAAGACTTTGATGAGATATTTTTCAATGGAAATTACAATGCGGATATATGGACAAAATACCTGTATACGCAGCCAGTAAATTTTCACCAGGAGCATTTTTTTAAAACAGCCAATTATATTTTTAAACCCTTTTTAAATAGTGGATGATTTTCTTTTAAATGAGGTCTCTTTGCGCTCATTTCCAATCCTAATTTAATTTCCCCTTTTATGAAAATTCAGCATCATGTTGCTGGAAATTCAGCAATTATCCCGTGTTTTTCATATACTTATTTTTTCAAAATCCCCATTCAGTAAATCAATACTTAGAATTTTCAATAGGTTAAGCTATATTTATTATTTGTATCGGTAATCCGGCATACTAATTGTACTAACCAGCTGCGTTGAAGGCTTTTAGACTGAAGGCTGAAGGTTGAAGGAGAAAACCCGTTACCCCTTCAACTTTCTACCTTATACCTTCAACCTGTGTACATTTGTAGGAAAGATCAAAATTTTCCTTGTTTTTTTGAGTACGTTTTAAAGCACAAAAAACAATTATAAACAGCCGGGAGGTGCAACCATGGAAAACAGCAATTTATTTGATGAAGAGAATAATAGCCTGAATGAACCGCCGGAAAACTCTCCGGCAAAGGGAGAAAAAAAAGAAGTAAAAATAAAATGGCCTGTATTTTTAAGCAGCTCTTCATTTTTGATAATATGCTCTCTAATTATAGTATTCCCCATACTAATACGAGGGATGAATCTTGTTATTATAAATCCGGGCAAGGTCGGTATTGCATATAATAAACGGGGCAAAACTAATCCTGGGGGTCATTTTATAGTGGAAAAAAAATATAAGGGGACAGAAAGAAGGGTACTGATGCCTGGATGGTATTTTTATTGGAAAACGACTTTTTTTAAAAATATTATTGAAAGACCGATGATAAAAATACCCCAGGGAAAAATTGGAGTCCTCATCGCACAGGACGGAAGAAAACTCGGCGAAGGGACTGTGCTTGCGGAAGATGATATAGTAGATGAAGAATCAGGAGAACTGATTAGAATGGGAGAAAAAGGGATAAGAAAAAAAATTCTTACGCCGGGAACTTATCCTGTAAACACTGTATATTTTGAAGTTGAAATTTATGACGCTCTGGATATTCAACCTGGAAAGGTGGGAATTCTCACAAGAAAAATAGGTGATGCCCCTCCTTCCGGCCAGATCCTTGTGCCCATGCAGAGTAATTCAAGGGGTATTGTAAGGGAGGTGGTGGAACCTGGGATAATGTATCTGCACCCATATGTTTATAAGTGGGAAATAACAGATGCTATCACAATACCCGCCGGAAAGGTAGGGGTGTTAACCCGAAAAGTTGGTAAGCCCCCTTTGCCGGGGACAATACTTGTGGGAAGGGAGAGTGATTCCCAGGGGATTATCAAGGAAATCATGGAACCAGGGTTATATTATATCAATCCCTATGAATTTCAGGTGGAGATTGTGGACGCAGTATATATACCCGACGGATTTGTTGGAGTGAAGATTGCAAAAACCGGAAAAACAGCGCGGGGAGTTCAGATTCTGGTGGAAGAAGGGTTCCGCGGAGTTCAGAAACAATACATGAAGTCAGGGCTTTATTATTTAAACCCCTATGAATTTGATGTTGTCCTGATTGAAACCAGAAAACAGAAGTATGATTTGTGGCTGCCAGAGCAGATAATTGCCGAGGGAAAAGAAGAAATGATGAACCTGAATGAAAAGGATAAGAATCCCATTACTTTTCTTTCAAATGACGGTTTCAAGATCAGTATAGATGTTACAGTTGTTTATGAAATTTTACCTGAAGATGCCCCATACGTTATGGCAACACTGGGAAAAAAATTAAAGGATATCAGAACAAAAATTATCTGTCCGGGCACCCGTTCTTTTGCACGCCTTGAAGGTTCAGCATTAAAAGCCGTTGAGTTTGTCACTGGAGAAACCAGAAAGATTTTTCAGCAAAAACTGGAATCGCAGCTCCGGGAAAATGGTGCGCTCTCCAAGGTTAATATTTTAAATGCCTTTGTCAGGAACTATACAATTCCAGAAGAGCTCCTTGAGCAGATTAAATTTAAAGAGATAGCGCAAAAAGAAAAAATGCGGATAATTGAAGAACAGGAAAAGCATAATGAAGAAGCGAAGCTTGCCAAGCAAAAAATTGTTATGGAACAGCATATAAGGCAAATTAAAGCTGAAACAGCAAAAAAAATAGCAGAAATAAAGGCCCATGAAAATAAGCGGGTTGCAATTATCAGTGGGGAAAAACTCCTTGCTGTGGCAAAACTTGAACGTAAAGCAGCCAATGAGGAAAAACTAAAGCAGATTGCCCTTGGCGAAGGAGAGGCAAAACGGAGGGAATTGTTATTTAAGGCTGATAATCTGGAAGAGCAGCGTTTAAATGCTCATAAGGAGATAATGTTAACATTCGCATCCCAAATGGGTAAACAAAAATGGGTTCCTGATATGATAGTTGGGGGTAACCCTGAAAATGGTAATTTTCTGCATTCAATGTCGGATTTTATTAGCATGCTTAATTTAAAAATAGCAAACCAGTTGAGGGTTAGCGGTTCCGCAAAGAGGGTTGCTGGTGCAACAGAATGATTCATTGAATAATATGGGTTTTCAGATAATTGATTATTTTCCTTCGCTCCCAGGTTCTGTCACCGTTTGTCTCGTTCCCAGGCAGAGCCTGGGAACGAGACAAAACAATTTCAAAGTTTTAATCAGATCATACCTGCTGCCTATTTTAAATCAGCGACGTTGAATAGTTACAAAAGGAGCTAATAGTGAAATGGATATTTAAACAATACAGGGTGCTTTTTGGACGGGTTTTATTCTGTTTTAAAATCATCTGGTTGTTACTGGCTTTTTTACAGATATCAAGCGGATTATCATTTGCCGGGGCTAAAAAAGTAAATATACTTATCCGGATGATGGACACCCAGGATCAATGGTTCAGAAAGAGGATCATACCTGCTGCTGAAAAAGAATTAGGTGTAAAAATCAATGCCATCACATACAACAGATTAAGTGATATTGAAGAGATGGTGAGGCTTGAGAAAAAATCAGGAAAATATACCATTGCCCTTATAAAAACAGAAATGTCCCAGGTGCGTACAATGGTACGACTCGGTTATGTTTTACCTTTGAACGATATAATAGATCCTGTGAAATTAAAAAAGGAAATGGCGGAATATTCTGATAACGCAGTTAATTTTGCTACCATAAACGGTAAAGTTTATTATGTGCCGAGGAAGCTTGAAACAAATACTTTTCTTTATAAAAAATCAAAATTAAAAGAGGCCATAAACAGATGGCCCCTTTTTGCAGAACAGATAAATGAAATGTTTAAAAAGCATAATGGCTATGGCCTTCCCAGTGATTATGAACTTGAAACCGATCCTGGCCTGTGGGATTGGTACGATCTGGCGGTTGTCTCTTTTTGCTGGGGCCACACAAAGGGTGAGTTTGGACTTACCATGCCGAGAATGGTTCACAGGGGAAGAAATTACGGCGGAACAACCATTGAACTTCTTACGAAATTGTATCAGATAAGTGGTTCAAACAAAGATATCCTTGCCATGGATACCCAGCCTGTGCTCGATCTTTTTGAATGGGAATCCTTTTATGTTGAGAATAATCTTTACAATAATTCCATGTGGATACAGCGATGGAGCGGCGGTGATATATGGGGAGGATTTGCATCCGGACAGGTTTACGGCGCATTCATGCACCAGGTTGATGCATTTTCCATACATGAAAGATATCTCAAAGATCCTTTGGATCTTGGGGTTGCAATTATGCCAAAGGGAGCTTCCATGGAGCTTGATGAAAAGGGAAAACCTGTCAGGTTGGGGGGACATGTTTCAAATTTTGCAGGATGGTGGTGGGGAATACCTGTGACCACGCCGGATGCAAAGCTATCGTATGATATAGCCAGATTTATAACAAGCTATAAAATCCATCTTGAGGAATGTTTAAAATTCGGCATGATACCGATCCGTAAGGATATCAGTGAAAAAATCGATAAAAAGATGCTTGAACCATGGAAACGTAATATTTTAAAGACAGCAATGCTCCAGTATGCATCGGGTACCAGAGTCCTCCCTCTGGACAAAGATTTTTCAAAAATATCATCCATATGGAGAAAAGCCTGGTTTAATATTGTTACAAAAAAGCAGTATTCTGATAATGGTGAAGGTGTTGATGTTAACACAATCAAAAAAAGGTTAAAACTCTATTCCAGGCAATGCAAGGATATTTTACAATGAATATTTGTAAAACAGATCTGATAAAAAAACTGAGAACAAACCTGTTTTTAATAAGATTATTTTTTGTTAAACATGGTTTTGCCCTCTCTCTTATCCTTCCGGGGGTCTCTTATATTCTTTTTTTTACAATACTTATCTGCTTTTCATTGATTAACCTGTCATTAAGGGATCCGGTTAATAATATTGATCAATATATTTGTCTTGCCAACTATTTAACAATCATCCGGAGCCCGGAGTTCAGGGAGAGTCTGGTCAGAACTATTGCTTTTGTTACTGTTGGAATACCTCTGCAGCTTCTTGCCGGTCTGGTTTGCGCCCTGATTGTTAATAAGGAATTTTCAGGAAGAGGAATTGTCAGGAGTCTTTTTTTAATTCCCATTGCCATACCTGGTCTGGTTACAGCGATAATAGTCTCTAAAATGCTGTTTCAATTTCCAGGGGGCCATATAAATGATCTTCTCATGGGTAATTATTTTCTTCCCCCCATTATATCCGAACCGGTCAACTGGTATAATTCACAGTTTCTCAGTCTTGGGCTGGCTCTTTGCGCAAAAATCTGGAGAGACATGCCCATCTCCATGCTGATTCTCCTGGCCGGCCTCCAGTCTGTGCCGAAAGATCATCTGGAAGCCGCGAAAACAATGGGGGCAGGGAGTATCCGAACTTTTTTTTATATTATAGTGCCCCATCCTAATTTTATAGTTGCCATATCAGCAGTACTGGTTTTGCGCTCCATTGAAATATGGAAATCATTTTTATTCCCCTATGTTATAGCACCCACATATCAGGTTCTGGGTGTACTCATAGAATATCTGTACCACGAAGAAAGGAGTCCCGGCCAGGCAAGTGCCCTTGCTGTAATACTCATGGCATTAATTCTTTTTGCAAAGGTATTAATAGAATTTATTACCAACAGGGTAAAAAAACATCTTATCAAGGTCTGATAAAAGGGTCTGTAATGAAATATCTATTTACAAAGAGTATGGGGTCAGTCAAAGGAATGAATTTCCTGTGGCTTGTATCACTGGTATTTGTTTTGCTGATAATAATAATCCCCTTGATTGTACTGTTCAAATTTTCAATATCTGATAATTCCAGCCTTTTTCCTCCCATACCATTGTGGCCGCATCACCCGGATTTTTCACAATACAAAGAGCTTCTTGGAAGCAGGGGTTTTATCATGGCAGCCTTTTATTCTTTGGAGATTGCCCTGTTAACAGTCTTGTTCTCTCTTATTACAGGGGCCCCGGTTGCTTATGTATTGTCAAGGCAGAAGGTCCCCGGCATAAGTATTATAATTTTTTTTATCCTTGCTATCAGATTTTTTCCGGGGATCTGTTCAGTGGTTCCTGTGGTTGAATTTTTTTCAAATCCTGTTTTTAATCTTTTTCCCGTGGTTATCAAGGTGGTCCTTGCCCATACTCTCTTGTCCCTTCCCTATGTAATCTTCATGTGCCAGGGAGTTTTTGACGCAATACCCGTAGAGCTGGAGGAGCAGGCCCTGATTCTTAAAGCAGGCAGATTTTATACCTTTATTCATATAGTTGTTCCCATTGCCAGAACAGGGATTGCGGCAGCGGCTATTT